>JAIXQM010000009.1 GCA_027485735.1 Sphingomonadales bacterium
CCCGAAGAGGCGGACAAGCACATGAAGTGGCGGGAGAAAGCGGAAAAAATCTTTGGCTTGGCTGAAGTGATCATCGCCAAGCAGCGCCACGGTGCCACCGGCACGGTACCGCTGACCTTCATCAAGCAGTTCACCAAGTTCGCCGACCGCGCCGAGGGCGATTTTGGCTGCAGCGATTATTGAGGCCATGGCGGTAGGGCGGACAAGCGGCCTGAAAACCCCGTCATTTCGCCACTATCGACAGCGAGGGTGAGAGCGCATCGAACGCGGAATTCGTCATATGCGCTGGCCAGCCGGCTTCACGCCTGCCAGAGTTGCCGGTAGCAGCACACAAGGGGGAAGCAGGGTCTGATGAACTGGGCTGAACAGGGGCCGACACGCCGCGAGGTGTTGCGCGCGATCGGCATGATGGCGGGAACGGCCGTACTCTATCAGGCGATGGAAGTGCTGGGCCATGCCAAGGAAACCCAGTTTGCCGGGCCGCCCAATCTGCAGGGCGCGCGGCCGGGAACGAAGGTGGTCGTGCTGGGCGCCGGTCTGGCCGGCATGCTGGCCGCCTATGAACTGGCCAAGGCAGGCTATGACGTTCAGATCCTTGAATACAACAACCGTCCTGGTGGCCGGAACTGGTCGCTCTATGGCGGGGACACCTATACCGAACTGGGCGGCGCCACGCAGAAAGTGGGCTTTTCCGAAGGCAATTATCTCAACCCCGGCCCATGGCGCATTCCCTATCACCACCGCGCCCTGCTGCATTATTGCAAGAAGTTCGGCGTGGCGCTGGAGCCGTTCATCCAGATGAACCAGCAGGCACTGGTGCAATCGTCCAAGGCCTTTGGCGGCAAGCCGATGCGGTATCGCGAGCTGCACGCCGATTGGGATGGCAATGTCGCCGAGCTGCTGGCCAAGGCCATCGACAATCGCGGCCTTGATTCGGTGATGACCAAGGAAGACGCCGATCGCCTGCGCATCGCGCTGCGCGAATGGGGCGCGCTGGATCAGAATTTCAAATATTCCAAGAACTATCGTTCGTCGCGCCGGCGCGGTTTTGAACGCGCGCAGGGCGGCGGCGTGCTCGGCGAACCCATCCCGTCTGATCCCCATGCCTTCAAGGATATCCTTGATTCCGGCATCTGGCGCACCGTTGCGCAGCACATGAACATCGATCACCAGCATGCGATGTTCCAGCCGGTGGGCGGCATGGGCATGATCGGCCGCGGCTTTGCCAAACAGGTCGAAGGCAAGATCAGGTACAACCAGAAGGTCACCAGCATCAGCCAGCAGGGCGGCAAGGTGACGGTGATGCACACGGATACCGGCAGCGGCGTCACCAGCACCACCGAAGCCGATTATTGCGTCTGCACCATCCCACTGTCGGTGTTGAGCCAGATCGATGTCGATTGCTCACCCGGCCTCGATGCCGCGATCCATGCCGTGCCTTATTCCAATTCCGTGAAGGTCGGCCTCGAATTCAAGCGCCGCTTCTGGGAAGAGGAAGAGGCAATCTATGGAGGCATCAGCTTCACCGACCGCGAGATCAGCATGATCTCCTATCCGTCGGGCAAGCTGCACAGCGATGGCCCGGCGGTAATCCTGGGTGCTTACACATTCGGCCCGGCAAGCTACAAGTTTGCCGGCATGACGCCCGAAGAACGCATCCAACGCGCGCTCGAACAGGGCAGTGTGTTCCATCCCGGCCGCTACAAGGAAGAATTCATCGGCGGCGCCACCGTGGCGTGGAGCCGGGTGCCGTTCACCCTGGGTTGCTGCGCCCAGTGGAACGAGGATACCCGCAAGGAACATTATCAGACGCTGGTTGCTGTCGATAACCGGCTGGTGCTGGCCGGCGAACATGCCAGCTATATCGGCTGCTGGATGGAGGGCGCGATCCTGTCGTCGCTCGATGCCGTCACCCGCCTGCACAGCCGAGCCCTGGAGGCCTGATCAATGCGTTTCGTTCTGTTTGCCGCCGTTCTGATCGCCAGCCCGGCGTTGGCCCAGAAGCCAGCCAAGCCGGCACCGGCGCCGCACCCGGGAGCCGAGGTTTATCAGAATATCTGCCAGGCCTGCCATATGGCCAACGCGCTGGGCGGCGAAGGCGCCGGCAAGATTCCGGCGCTGGCGAAGAATGGGGCACTGGAGGCGGCCGGCTATCCGATCATGGTGGTGACCGGCGGCAAGAACGCCATGCCGTGGTTCCGTGGCGCGCTGACCGATCAGCAGATTTCCGACGTGATCAACTATGTTCGCAGCAATTTCGGCAACAAATACAAAGACAAGGTGACGCCGGCGATGGTGGCCGAGATGGGCGTGCCAGCACCGAAGGGTGGCATGCGCGAGCAATAGGCGCTGTGGCCCCTCCTGGTCAGGAGGGGCCAGCCTCACTCATTTCGCGAAGTAAAACTCGTAGGCCGGGTTGGTCAGGAATGGCTCTAGCCGGTCGGCCAGCACCAGCGTGCGGAACAGATCGGCCGCTTCCTTGTATTTGCCGGCGGCGAAGAAATTGTCGCCCACCTGCGCCTTCCAGGCGGCCAACTGCTCCTCGGTGACACGGGTGATCAGCGCGGCGTCGACCGCCTCGCCGCTATCGAGCGTGGCGCCATTCTTTCGCCATTGCCACAATTGCGTGCGGCTGATTTCGGCGGTTGCGGCATCTTCCATCAGATTGTGCAGCGGCACCGCGCCCTGCCCACGCAGCCAGGCGGCGACATAGCCGATGCCGACATTGATGTTGTTGGTGAGCCCGGCGAGCGTGCGCGGACCTTCCGGCGGTGTGACCAGATCGGTCATGGTGGCCTCGCCGGGCGGGATGACGCCAAGCTGGTTCGGAGTCGGCATCAGCCGGTCGAACACGTCGCGCGCCACGCCCACCAGGCCGGGGTGGGCAACCCAGGTGCCATCGTGACCCAGCGTGGCTTCACGCTCCTTATCGGCGCGCACGGCAGCGAACGCCGCTTCATTGGCAGCTTCATCGTCCTTCACCGGGATGAAGGCGCTCATGCC
>JAIXQM010000122.1 GCA_027485735.1 Sphingomonadales bacterium
AAGCCGGGCAATGCGATGGAAATCGGCCAGATGCCGGTTGGCACCATTGTCCACAACGTCGAGCTGAAGCCCGGCAAGGGTGGCCAGATGGCCCGCGCCGCCGGCACCTTCGTGCAGGTTGTGGGCCGCGACAAGGGCATGGTGATGGTCCGCCTGAACTCGGGCGAGCAGCGTTATGTTCGTGCCGAGTGCATGGCCACTGTTGGTGCCGTGTCCAACCCGGACAACAGCAACCAGAACCTGGGCAAGGCCGGCCGCAACCGCTGGCTCGGCTATCGTCCGCTCACGCGCGGCGTTGCCAAGAACCCTGTCGATCACCCGCACGGCGGTGGTGAAGGTCGCACCTCGGGCGGTCGTCACCCGGTGACCCCATGGGGCAAGCCGACCAAGGGTGCCAAGACCCGTTCGAACAAGGCGACGGATCACATGATCATCCGTTCGCGCCACGCCAAGAAGAAGAGGTAAGCGCGCATGAGCCGCTCCGTCTGGAAGGGTCCCTTTGTGGATCTCTCGCTGCTGAAGAAGGCCGAAGCCGCACAGGGCTCCGGTGCGCGTGCGCCGATCAAGACTTGGTCGCGCCGTTCCACCATCCTGCCGCAGTTCGTTGGTCTCACCTTCAGCGTTTATAATGGCAAGAAGCACATCCCGGTCATGGTCAATGAAGACATGGTCGGCATGAAGCTGGGTGAATTCGCGCCGACGCGCTTCTTCCCCGGCCACGCCGCCGACAAGAAGGGCAAGCGCTGATGTCCAAGCCCAAATCCCCCCGCAAGGTTGGCGACCGTGAGGCGCTGGCCGTTGCCACCACCATCCGCGGTTCGGCGTACAAGCTGAACCTGGTTGCTGGCCTGATCCGTGGCCGCAAGGCGTCGGACGCGCTCAACATCCTGCTGTTCAGCCGCAAGGCGATGGCCGTGGACGTCCGCAAGGTTCTCGCCTCTGCCGTGGCCAACGCCGAAAACAACCATAACCTGGATGTTGACGCGCTGGTTGTGAAGGAAGCCAGTGTTGGCAAGGCGATCACCATGAAGCGTTTCACGCCGCGTGCGCGTGGTCGTGCTTCCGCCATCACCAAGCCGTTCAGCCGCCTGCGCGTTGTCGTGCGCGAAGCCGATGAAGAGGGAGCAAACTAATGGGTCACAAGACGTCCCCCATCGGTCTGCGCCTGCAGATCAACCGCACCTGGGACAGCCGCTGGTTCGCCAAGGGCGACGAGTATGGCAACCTGCTGCTGGAAGATCTGCGCATCCGCGAGTTCATCATCAAGCATCACGGCCAGGCCGCCATCTCCAAGGTGGTGATCGAGCGTCCGGCCAAGCTGTGCCGCGTGTCCATCTTTGCTGCGCGCCCCGGCGTGATCATCGGCAAGAAGGGTGCGGACATCGAGAAGCTGCGCAAGCAGATCGCCCAGATGACCCGCAGCGACGTGAGCCTGAACATCGTTGAAATCCGCAAGCCGGAAATCGATGCCAAGCTGGTGGCCGCCGGTGTGTGCGATCAGCTGGAGCGCCGCATCGCGTTCCGCCGCGCCATGAAGCGCGCCGTGCAATCGGCGCTGCGTCTGGGTGCCGAAGGCATCAAGATCACCTGTTCCGGCCGTCTGGGCGGCGCTGAAATCGCCCGCACCGAATGGTATCGTGAAGGCCGTGTGCCGTTGCACACCCTGCGCGGCAACGTCGATTACGCCGAACATCAGGCCCACACTGCCTATGGCGTGTGCGGCGTGAAGGTCTGGATCTTCAAGGGTGAAATTCTTGGCCACGACCCGATGGCCCAGGATCGCCTGATGATGGAAGCCCAGACCTCTGGCGTCCGTCCGGCGCGCTGAGGAGTAGAAAGAAATGCTGTCACCTAAGCGCACCAAGTTCCGCAAGGCGTTCAAGGGCCGTATCCATGGCGATGCCAAGGGTGGTTCGGCGCTGAACTTCGGCGCCTTTGGCCTCAAGGCCTTGGAACCGGAGCGGATCACCGCCCGCCAGATCGAAGCGGCTCGCCGCGCGATCTCGCGTCACATGAAGCGTCAGGGCCGTTTGTGGATCCGGATTTTCCCCGATCTGCCGGTGTCGTCCAAGCCTGCCGAAGTCCGCATGGGCTCGGGCAAGGGTTCGCCGGAATATTGGGTGGCCCGCGTCAAGCCCGGCCGCATCATGTTCGAACTTGATGGCGTGCCCTACGACGTGGCCGCCGGCGCTTTCGAACGTGCTGCTGCCAAGCTGCCGATCAAGACCAAGATGGTGGTCCGCCTCGGCGAACCGACCACACAGGACTGAGACCCATGGCCGACAAGATTTTCGCTGATCTGAAGGTTGCGACCGACGATCAACTCGCCAACCAGCTTTCCGAGCTGAAGCGCGAGCAGTTCAACCTGCGGTTCCAGGCGGCCACCGGCCAGCTGGAAAAGCCGGGCCGGGTGCGCGTCGTGCGCCGCACCATTGCTCGCATCAAGACGCTGCAATCGGCCCGCAAGGCCGTCCAGCAGCTGGGAGCATAAGACATGCCGAAGCGCGTATTGCAGGGCACCGTGGTGTCCGACAAGGGCGACAAGACGGTGGTCGTGCTGGTGGAGCGCAAGGTCGCTCACCCGGTCTACGGCAAGATCATCCGTCGCTCGAAGAAGTATCACGCCCACGACGAGGGCAATGTGATCAAGGCTGGTGACACGGTGCGCATCGAAGAGTGCTCCCCGCTGTCCAAGCTGAAAACGTGGAAAGTGCTCGAAAAGGTCGGCTGAGCCGGCGTTTCGAGTGGTTATTGAAGCCGTCTGCCGGTCGGAATCGGCAGACATAATGGAAGGATCGAACGCATGATCCAGATGCAGACGAACCTCGACGTGGCGGACAACAGTGGCGCCAAGCGGGTGATGTGCATCAAGGTCCTGGGCGGCTCCAAGCGTCGGTTTGCCGGCGTCGGCGACATCATCGTGGTGTCGGTGAAGGAAGCGCAGCCCAAGGGCAAGGTGAAGAAGGGTGATGTGCACCGCGCTGTTGTGGTGCGCACCGCCAAGGATATCCGTCGTCCCGACGGCTCGGTGATCCGTTTCGACAGCAATGCTGCCGTGCTGATCAACAAGAATGAAGAGCCGATCGGTACCCGTATCTTCGGGCCAGTGGTGCGTGAACTGCGCGCCACGGGTCACATGAAGATCATCAGCCTTGCCCCCGAGGTGCTGTAATGAGCGCTGCGAAGATCAAGAAGGGTGACACCGTGATCGTCCTGTCCGGCAAGGACAAGGGCAAGGAAGGCACCGTGACCCGCAACCTGCCGCGTGACGGCAAGGTGGTGGTGGCCGGTGTGAATCTGATCACCCGTCACAACAAGCCGAACCAGTCCAACCCAGAAGGCGGCATCGAGCGCGTTGAAGCGCCGATGGCGGTTTCGAAGGTGGCACTGAAAGATCCGACCACTGGCCAGCCGACCCGCGTCGGTTTTGCCGTGGTGGATGGCAAAAAGGTGCGCGTCGCCAAGAAGTCGGGAGCCGTGATCAATGGCTGAGAAGCTCAACCCCCGCATGCAGGTTCTGTATGCTGAAACGATCCGCCCGAAGATGGTGGAAATGTTCGGCTACAAGAACATGATGGAAGTGCCGAAGATCGACAAGATCGTGCTCAACATGGGCGTCGGTGATGCGACTCAGGACAAGAAGAAGGTCGATCAGGCTGCCGGTGAAATGGCCTTGATCGCTGGCCAGAAGCCGGTGATCTGCAAGGCCAAGAAGTCTGTTGCGCAGTTCAAGCTGCGTGAAGGCATGCCGATCGGCTGCAAGGTCACGCTGCGCCGCGAGCGCATGTATGAATTCCTTGACCGCTTCGTCACGATCGCGCTGCCGCGCGTTCGCGATTTCCGTGGCCTGTCGGCCAAGTCCTTTGATGGTCGCGGCAATTATGCCTGCGGTATCAAGGAACAGCTGATCTTCCCGGAAATCAACTATGACCGGGTCGATCAGATCCGCGGCATGGACATCATCGTGGCCACCACGGCCAAGACCGACGAAGAAGCCCGCGCGCTCCTGGCGCTGTTTGGCTTCCCGTTCGTTGGCTACACCCTCGAACAGAAGGCGGCCTGAACCATGGCGAAGCTTTCGATGATCAACAAGAACGAGCGCCGCAAGGCGCTGGTGGTGAAGTACGCCGGCAAATATGCCGTGCTCAAGGCGATCGCCAATGATGAAAGCCGTTCCGATGAGGAGCGTCTGATGGCCCGCCTGAAGATGGCCGAGCTGCCGCGCAATGCGAACCCGACCCGGGTGCGCAACCGCTGCGAGCTGACCGGCCGTCCGCGTGCCTATTACCGCAAGTTCAAGCTTTCGCGCATCATGCTGCGGGAACTGGCCAACAAGGGCCTGATCCCCGGCGTGACCAAGTCGAGCTGGTAAGGATAGCCCGATGTCGATGTCTGACCCCTTGGGCGATATGCTCACCCGGATCCGGAACGGCCAACAGGCCCGCAAGGATTCGATCGTCACCCCCGCTTCCAGGCTGCGCGCCCGCGTGCTGGATGTTCTGCAGCGCGAAGGCTATATCCGGGGCTATGTCCCGGTGCTTGATGGCGCCCACCAGAACCTGCGGATCGACCTGAAGTATTTCGAAGGTCGTCCCGCCATCCAGCACCTTGCCCGCGTGTCCAAGCCCGGCCGCCGCGTTTACAGCGGCTCCACCGATCTGCCGCGCGTTCGCAACGGCCTGGGTATCACCATTGTTTCGACGCCTCAGGGTGTTCTTTCCGACGCGGAAGCGCGCGAAAAGAATGTCGGCGGCGAAATCCTCTGCCAGGTGTTCTGACCATGTCGCGCATCGGTAAAAAAGCAGTTGCCATTCCGGCCGGCGTCACCGCCACGATCAATGACCGCATTCTTGTGGTCAAAGGGCCCAAGGGTGAACTGTCCATGCCGCTGGTGGATGACATCAGCTACACCATCGAAGCTGCCGAGATCGCGGTTCTCCCCGCGTCTGACACCAAGCGGGCCCGCTCCTTCTGGGGCATGCAGCGCACGTTGGTCAGCAATCTCGTCACCGGCGTGTCCGATGGCTTCACCAAAGTGCTTCTGATCACCGGCGTGGGCTACCGCGCCTCGGTACAGGGCGCCAACCTGAAGCTGCAGCTCGGCTACAGCCACGACGTGGATTTTGCCATCCCCGACGGTATCACCATCAAGACGCCTGACCCGACGACGGTGGAAATCACCGGTTCCGACAAGCAGCGCGTTGGCCAAGTGGCCGCCGAGATCCGCCGCTGGCGCAAGCCCGAGCCTTACAAGGGCAAGGGCATCAAGTACCGCGGCGAAGTCATCTTCCGGAAGGAAGGGAAGAAGAAATGAGCAGGCTTACCCATTTCGACCAGCGTCGTCGCCGCGTGCGTACGGCCATCGCCCGCAACAGCGGCGGTCGCCCGCGCCTGTCGGTGCATCGTTCGTCGCAACATATCTATGCGCAGATCATCGACGACACCAACGGTGTCACGCTGGCGGCCGCCTCCACCTTGGAGAAGGACGTGCGTGGGACCACCGGTGCCACCACCGGCGCCGCTGCTGCCGTTGGCAAGCGCCTGGCCGAGCGGGCCAAGGCGGCCGGTGTTTCGGCTGTTGTGTTCGACCGTGGCGGTTTTCTCTTCCATGGCCGCGTGAAGGCGCTGGCCGAGGGAGCCCGCGAAGGCGGGTTGGAGTTCTGAGATGAGCGATGAAATCGAAGTGACCGGCGCCGCTGCGCCGGAAGCCGAAGCCCGCGGGCCTGGTCGTGGTCGTGGTCGTGGTGGCCCCGGTGGCGATCGCCGTGGTGGCCCAGGCGGCAACCGTCGTGACGGTGACCGCAACAAGCGTGGCCGTGACAACAGCGGCGAACCCGCCGGCGAAGAGCTGATCGAAAAGCTCGTCCACATCAACCGCGTCTCCAAGACCGTGAAGGGCGGCAAGCGCTTCGGCTTTGCTGCGCTGGTCGTGGTGGGTGATGGCAAGGGTCGCGTCGGCTTCGGCCACGGCAAGGCCCGCGAAGTGCCGGAAGCCATCGCCAAGGCCACTGCAGCCGCCAAGAAGGCGATGGTGCGCGTGCCGCTGCGCGATGGCCGCACCCTGCACCATGATGGCTACGGCCATTTCGGCGCCGGCAAGGTCTATGTGCGTTCCGCCACGCAGGGTACCGGCATCATCGCCGGCGGTCCGATGCGCGCCGTGTTCGAATCGCTGGGCGTTGCCGACGTGGTCACCAAATCGGTGGGCACCAACAACCCCTACAACATGATCCGTGCCACCTTCGCAGCCCTGGTTGGCCAGGTCAGCCCGAAGAGCGTCGCCCAGCGTCGCGGCAAGAAGGTTGTGGATCTGCTGTCGCGCCGCGGTGACACTTCTGCCAAGCTGGCTGAAGCCGACGCCGAAGCGGTGGCCTGAGGAGAGGCATGATGGCCAAAGTCAAAGTCACCCAGATCGGTTCGCCGATCCGCCGCACGCCGATCCAGGAAAAGAACCTGATCGGCCTCGGCCTCAACAAGATGAACCGCAGCCGCGAGCATGTCGATACGCCGGAAATCCGGGGCATGATCAAGAAGGTGGCGCATCTTCTCAAGGTTGAAGAGGTCGCCTGACCCCTTTTCCCGGCTCCGGCCGGGAGCTAAAACAAGCGCCGGGCACCGCAGGTTTATCCTGGGGTGCCCAGCCGTTTCAAGACCAACATCCAGCGCGTAAGCGAAAGCGAGTGCAACTCATGACCACCAAGCTCAACGACCTTCACGACAATCCCGGTGCCCGCAAGAAGCGCGTGCGCGTCGGTCGCGGCATCGGCTCCGGTGTCGGCAAGACCGGCGGTCGCGGCCAGAAGGGCCAGACCAGCCGTTCGGGCGTGTCGATCAACGGCTTCGAAGGCGGCCAGATGCCGCTGCACATGCGCATCCCGAAGCGCGGCTTCAACAACATCTTCCGCAAGGATTATGCCGTGCTGAACCTCGGCACGCTGCAGGCCGCCATCGACGCCGGCAAGCTGGACGCCAAGACGCTGATCGACGCCGATGTGCTGGTCGCCGCCAAGGTGCTGACCACGGCGCGCGATGGCGTGCGCCTGCTCGGCGTGGGTGCGCTCACCGCCAAGGTGTCGCTCAAGCTCGCGGGTGCGTCGGCCACGGCCAAGGCGGCGGTGGAAGCCGCTGGCGGCTCGATCGAACTGCCGGCCCCGGCCCCGGCGCCGCTGACCAAGGACGAGCAGAAGGCCGCCCGCGCCGTTGCGCGCGCTGCCAAGGCTGCCGCGCTGGCCGCCAAGTAAAGAAGCAACCGGGTCAAACGACCCCATGGCAATTGCGCCGCGTGTCGCCTACATGGGACGGACATGCGGCGCTTTGCCGTTTCAGACACGCTTGATCGGGTAGGATATCCATGGCGTCTGCCGCCGAACAAATGGCTTCGAACCTGTCGTTCGCCAACTTCTCCAAGGCCACCGAGCTGAAGAGCCGCATCTGGTTCACGCTCGGCGCGCTGGTGGTGTTCCGTCTCATCTCGTTCGTCCCGCTGCCCGGCATCGATCCGCTGGCGCTGTCCAGCTTGTTCGAACAGACCCGCGGCGGCGTGCTGGATTTCTTCAATATGTTCTCCGGCGGCGCGCTGGAACGCATGAGCCTGATCGCGCTGGGCGTCACGCCTTACATCACCGCCTCGATCGTGGTGCAGCTGCTCACCAGCCTCGTCCCCAGCTTCATGGCGCTGAAGAAGGAAGGCGAGGCCGGCCGCAAGACGCTGAATCAGTACACGCGGTATGGCACCGTGTTCCTCACCATCGTGCAGGGCTATGGCATTGCCGTCGGCCTCGAAGGCTGGGGTGCCGGCCAGGGCGTGTCTGCCGTGGTCGATCCGGGCTGGTTCTTCCGCATTTCCACGGTGATCTCGCTGCTGGGCGGCACCATGTTCCTGATGTGGCTGGGTGAACAGATCACCAGCCGCGGCATCGGCAACGGCATCTCGCTGATCATCATGGCCGGCATCGTGGCGCAGCTGCCCTCGGCGCTGGGCACCCTGTTCGAACAGGGCCGCACTGGCGCGCTGTCGGCGGGCTTCGTGCTGCTGGTGGCCGTGGTGGCGCTGGGCACCATCGCCTTCATCTGCCTGATGGAACGCGCGCAGCGCAAGATCCTGATCCAGTATCCCAAGCGCCAGATGGGCAGTCGCATGTTCCAGGGCGATTCCAGCTTCCTGCCGCTGAAGATCAATACCGCGGGCGTGATCCCGCCGATCTTTGCCAGCTCGCTGCTGCTGATGCCGCTCACTGTGGCGCAGTTCTTCAGCCAGCAGGGCACCATGCCGGAATGGATGACGACGGTGACGACCGCGCTGCAGCACGGCGCGCCGCTCTACATGTTCCTCTATGCCGCCGGCATCATCTTCTTCAGCTTCTTCTACACCGCCGTGGTGTTCAACCCGGACGAGACGGCCGAGAATCTGAAGAAGTACGGCGGTTTCGTGCCCGGCATCCGCCCCGGCACGCGCACGTCGGAATATCTCGATTTCGTGCTTACCCGCCTGACGGTGATTGGTGCGGCGTACCTCACGCTGATCTGCCTGTTGCCGGAATTCCTGATCAGCGAGCTGAAGGTACCCTTCTACTTTGGGGGGACTAGCCTTCTGATCGTCGTCAATGTCACAATGGACACGGTTGCGCAGATCCAGAGCCATCTGCTGGCGCATCAGTACGAGGGACTCATCAAGAAGTCCAAACTTCGGGGGAATCGTCGTTGAATCTAATCCTGCTGGGCCCGCCGGGAGCGGGCAAGGGCACCCAGGCCAGTCGCCTCGTCAAGGAACGCGGCATGGTCCAACTTTCCACAGGCGACATGCTGCGCGCCGCTGTCGCGGCCAGCACGCCGGTGGGCCTTGCGGCCAAGGCGGTGATGGAATCCGGCGGTCTTGTTTCTGACGAGATCGTGTCGGGCATCCTGTCCGAAAGGCTGGACCAGCCCGATGCCCGCGCCGGCTTCATCCTGGATGGCTATCCGCGCACCGATGTGCAGGCGGATTCGCTCGATGCCATGCTTGCCGAAAAGGGCCTGGCGCTGGATCATGTGATCGAACTGGTGGTGGATGAAGACGCGCTGGTCGATCGCATCACCGGCCGGTTCACCTGCGGCAGCTGCGGCGAGGGCTATCATGACCGCTACAAGCAGCCAAAGGTTGCCGACACGTGTGATGTGTGTGGTGCCAGCAACTTCAAGCGCCGCGCCGATGATAATGCCGATACCGTGCGCCAGCGCATGATGGAATATCGCGCCAAGACCGCGCCGATCATTCCGCATTATGAAGGCCGCGGTATTGTTGCGCGTGTGGACGGGATGGCCGATATGGATGCAGTCGCCGCCTCCATCGACAAGATTGTCGATGCCTGAGGGCGCTGCCCTGTCAGCAGCTTGACTTTTCGGCGACTCGCGTCTAACCGCCTCTCTTCCGTTTGATCGGATTTAGGAACCGGCGGCCCGTTGGGCGGTCGGCATATTGCTTTGAGATGGCGACATCTGCCCAGGGTCGCCGTGGAGCATGAAAGGAAATCGACTGTGGCACGTATTGCGGGTGTGAACATCCCGACCAACAAGCGCGTTGAGATTGCGCTCACCTACATCCACGGCATCGGTCGCACCACTGCGACCCGTCTGGCGAATGAACTCGGCTTCCCGCGGGAACGCCGCGTGCAGGAACTGACCGACGCCGAGATCCTGTTGATCCGTGAAAAGATCGATCGTGAACTCACCGTGGAAGGTGATCTTCGTCGCCAGAACGCGATGAACATCAAGCGCCTGATGGACTTGGCCTGCTATCGCGGCCTGCGTCACCGTAAGGGGCTCCCCGTGCGCGGCCAGCGCACCCACACCAACGCCCGCACCCGCAAGGGCAAGGCCAAGCCGATCGCCGGCAAGAAGAAGTAAGCGCGTTCGCGCCGCTCATCATCTTCTTCTCATCAGGCAAGGATTAATCAAATGGCTCGCGAAGTTGCTCGCATCAAGCGCAGGGAGCGCAAGAACATCACCAGCGGTGTTGCCCATGTCAACGCCAGCTTCAACAACACCATGATCACCATTACCGACGCGCAGGGCAATGCGATTGCCTGGTCGTCGGCTGGCACCTGTGGTTTCAAGGGCAGCCGCAAATCGACGCCGTTCGCGGCGCAGATGGCTGCCGAAGACGCCGGCAAGAAGGCCGCCGAACATGGTGTGCGCACGCTCGAAGTCGAAGTGCGTGGCCCGGGTTCGGGCCGTGAATCGGCGCTGCGTGCCCTGCAGGCCGTGGGTTTCGTCATCACCGCAATCCGCGATGTGACGCCGATCCCGCACAACGGCGTGCGCCCTCCCAAGCGCCGCCGCGTCTGACCGTTTGCCTGGCGCCGGGCTCCGTTGCGGCGCCCAGCGTTTCCTATCCAGGGGCCAACGGGACCGGCGGGTGACGATCCGCTTCTCCCGAGACCCCCACACTCCAGACCAAGGTGAACCCCGTGGCAGTCATCGCCAAGAACTGGACCGAACTCAAGAAGCCCAACCGCCTGGAGCAGCGCCCCGGCGGTGACGCCAAGCAGAAGGCGGCCTTTGTCGCTGAACCCCTGGAGCGTGGCTTTGGCCTGACGCTGGGCAATGCCCTGCGCCGGGTGCTGCTGTCGTCGCTGCAGGGTGCGGCTGTCACTGCCATCAAGATCGATGGCGTGCTGCACGAATTCTCCAGCCTTGCTGGCGTGCGTGAAGACGTGACCGACATCGTGCTGAACATCAAGCAGGTGGCGATCCGCATGGCTGGTGATACCGCCAAGCGCGTCTATCTGAACGCCACCGGCCCCGGGCCGGTCACCGCTGGCCAGATCGCCGTTTCCGGCGACATGGAAGTGATGAACAAGGATCTGGTGATCTGCACGCTGGACGAGGGCGCGACGCTGAACATGGAACTGACGGTGGAAACCGGCAAGGGCTATGTGCCGGCCAGCGCCAACCGCCCGGCCGATGCGCCGATCGGCCTGGTGCCGGTTGATGCGCTCTACTCGCCGGTGCGCCAGGTCAGCTACAAGGTCGATCCGACCCGCGTTGGCCAGGAACTGGACTATGACAAGCTGACGATCTCGGTGGAAACCGATGGCAGCCTGTCGCCGGAAGACGCGCTCGCCTATGGCGCCAAGATCCTGCAGGACCAGCTCCAGCTGTTTGTGAACTTCGAAGACGCCACTGCGGCGGCTCCGGTTGCCAGCGCCACCGCCACCGGCGTCGTGGAAGTGGACGACAGCGCCAGCATCAACCGTTACCTGCTCAAGAAGGTGGACGAGCTGGAACTGTCGGTGCGTTCGGCCAACTGCCTGAAGAACGACAACATCATCTACATCGGTGATCTGGTGCAGAAGACGGAGAGCGAAATGCTTCGCACCCCGAACTTCGGCCGTAAGTCGCTGAACGAGATCAAGGAAGTGCTGTCTCAGATGGGTCTGCGCCTTGGTATGGAAATCGCTGGTTGGCCGCCCGAGAATATCGAGGAAATGGCCAAGAAGCTCGAACAAGAATTCTAAGTCCTGTTTGGCGGGCGTGGCCGATCGGCTGCGCCCGCTGGCACAGGCAGGGGATACTGGCTGACCCCATCATCAGCCTGGTCCGGGGTACCTCACACGGCCCCTGAACGAACGGAGTAAGACCCATGCGCCACGGCGTTGCCCATCGCAAACTCAGCCGCACCAGCAGCCATCGCATCGCGATGCTGCGCAACATGGCTGCTGCCCTGATCAAGCACGAGCAGATCAAGACCACCTTGCCCAAGGCCAAGGAACTGCGTCCCTACGTCGAAAAGCTCGTGACTCTGGCCAAGACCGGCGGCCTGTCCAACCGCCGCCTCGCCGACGCCCGCCTGGGTGACGACACCCAGCTCATCAAGCTGTTCGACACTCTGGCCAGCCGCTATGCCGACCGTCAGGGTGGTTACACCCGCGTCGTCAAGGCCGGCTTCCGTCGCTCCGATGCCACCGCGATGGCGATCATTGAGTTCGTTGATCGCGACGTGGATGCCAAGGGCCAGGATTCGGGCCCGGTCGAAACCTTCGGCGACGACGAATAAGCCCTAACCGGAAGGATCGCCAACATGGCCGATGAAATCGATCTGGGCGCCAATCCCGAAAATGGCTTTGGCCCCGAAGACCTGGGCAACGAGCCGATGCCGCAGGTGGCGATCATTACCCAGTATGTGAAGGATCTCTCGTTCGAGAATCCGAACGCGCCGGGCAGCCTGCAGGTGCAGAGCCAGCCGCGCATCGACGTCAATGTGGGTGTCAACGCCCGCAAGGCCGCCGATGACGTGTACGAAGTTGAACTGAAGATCAGCGCCAAGGCCGAAGTCGATGCCGGCGCTGCCTTCATGGTCGAGCTGCTCTATGCCGGCCTGTTTGGCCTCAAGAATGTGCCGGAAGAAGCCATCGAGCCCTTCTGCATCATCGAAGGCCCGCGGATCCTGTTCCCGTTCGCCCGCCGCATCATCGCGGATGCCGTGCGCGACGGCGGCTTCCCGCCGCTGATGCTCGATCCGATCGATTTCGGCGCGCTGTACATGTCCCAGCAGGGTCAGGTCGGCAACGCGTAAGCGAACATCACAATCACAACGAAACGGGCGGCCCTCGGGTCGCCCGTTTTCGTTTGGGGCACTGTCGCCTTGCACTTTCCGGGGCATTGCCTAATCCGGTGGCGTAATGAATCTCGTCCGTGCCACCGCCACCATTGGCAGCCTCACGCTCCTGTCCCGCATCGGTGGCTTTGCCCGCGATGTGCTGCAGGCGTCGTTGATGGGTGCCGGCATGGCTGCCGATGCCTTTCTGATCGCCCAGCGCCTGCCCAATCTGTTCCGCGCGCTGTTTGCCGAAGGCGCTTTTGCTTCGGCCTTCGTGCCGATGTTCAATCGCCAAGTTGGCGCCGATGGTGGCCGGATCGATGGTGCGCAGCGCTTTGCCGAGGATGTGCTGGCAGTGCTGCTGCCGTTCCTACTGCTGTTCACAGTTGTGATGGTGGCGGGCGCGGTGCCAGTGGTGTGGGCGCTCACTGGCGGTTTCCCGGATGCGGCGCCCACGAAATTCGCGCTCACCGTTGATTTCACCCGGCTCACCTTCCCTTATCTGATGCTGATCAGCCTGACTTCGCTGCTCGGTGGCTTGCTCAACTCGGTCGGGCGGTTCGCGGTCAATGCCGCCGCACCCATCCTGCTCAACATCGTGCTGATCGCAGGGCTCTTGTGGTCGGGCAGCGGTGATGATGTGGCCGCGGCGCGCGTGCAGGCGCTGTGCGTGACGCTGGGCGGCATTGCGCAACTGGTCTGGCTGTTGTGGTGGTGCGCCCGCGCCGGGATCAACCTCAAGCTGCGCACGCCCCGCCTCACGCCGCAGGTGAAGACATTGTTGAAGCTGATCGTTCCGGCTGCCTTTGGTGCTGGCGCGGTGCAGATCAATCTGCTCATCTCCACGGCGTTGGCCGCGCGCTTCCTGGGCGATGGCGCGGTCAGCTGGCTCTATTTTGCCGATCGCCTCAACCAGTTGCCGCTCGGCATCATCGGCATTGGCGTCGGCACTGCGCTGCTGCCCACCATGTCGCGGCTGATCGGCGCCGATGATGTGCCCGGCGCCATATCCCAGCAGAACCGCGCCATGGAACTGGTGCTGATCCTCACCCTGCCGGCCGCCGCTGGCCTGGTGGTGGCGGCCCAGCCCATCGTGGCGCTGCTGTTCCAGCACGGCGAGTTCACCGCGGCCGACAGTCGGGCCACGGCCGCCGCGCTGTCGGGCTTTGCATTGGGACTTCCCGCTTACGTGCTGATCAAGGTGCTCACCCCCGGCTTTCACGCCCGCAGTGATACCACCACGCCGGTGCGCGTGGCGATTGCGGCGATGCTGGTCAATCTGGTGGCCAATCTGGCGCTGGTGTGGCCGCTCGGCCATGTTGGCATCGCGCTGGGCACGGCGATTTCGGCCTGGGTGAACGCGCTGGCGTTGTGGTGGCTGCTGCGCAAGCGCGGGCATTTCAGCCTTGATGAACGTGCGCGCCGTCTGCTGCCGCGCCTCGTGCTGGCCACGCTGGGTATGGTGGCGGTGCTGTTCGGCGCCATGCCGCTGCTGGCACCACTGGCGGCGCGCGGCTTTGCCATGGAAGCTGTGGCGCTTGCCCTGTTGATTGGCGGCGGTGGCTTGGCCTATCTGGCGGGGGCGCGGTTGCTGGGCCTGTTCACGGTGAAGGGCCTTGTTGCGCAAGTGAAACGGAAAAAAGCATGAAGCGGGTTTTCTCGGGCATTCAGCCCACCGGCAATTTGCACCTGGGCAATTATCTCGGCGCCATCCGCAACTGGGTGCGCATGCAGGATGAATCCGAGTGCGTGTTCAGTGTCGTTGATCTGCACGCCATCACTGTCGCGCAGGATCCCGCCACTCTGCGCCGCGGCATCCACGAGATGGTCGCCGCTCTGATCGCTGCCGGGCTCGATCCCGAACGCTGCATATTGTTCCCGCAAAGCCGGGTGCGCGTGCATGCCGAATTGGCCTGGGTGCTGATGTGCACGGCGCGCGTTGGCTGGCTCAACCGCATGACCCAGTTCAAGGAAAAGAGCGGCAAGGACCGCGAAGGCGCTTCGGTGGGCCTTTACACCTACCCGGTGCTGCAGGCCGCCGACATCCTGGCGTACAAGGCCACGCATGTCCCGGTGGGCGAGGACCAGAAGCAGCATCTTGAACTGGCACGCGACATTGCCGCCAAGTTCAACACCGATATGGGCGTGGAGCTGTTCCCGCTGCCCGAGCCGGTGATCGAAGGCCCCGCGACCCGCGTGATGAGCCTGCGCGATGGCAGCGCCAAGATGTCGAAGAGCGATCCCAGCGACCAGAGTCGCATCAACCTGACCGACGATGCCGATACCATCGCCGCCAAGGTGAAGCGCGCAAAGTCCGACGCCGATCTGTTGCCGTCCGAAGCCGCTGGCCTTGCCGGGCGCCCGGAAGCGGCGAACCTGGTCAACCTGATGGCCGCGCTCAGCGACCGCACGGTGGCCGAAGTGCTGGCCGACTTTGGCGGCAAGGGCTTTGGCGCCTTCAAGCCGGCCCTGGCCGACGTGATGGTGGCCAAGCTCGCGCCGATCACCGAACGGTTCAATGCGCTGAAAGACGATGACGTTGCGATTGAGGCGATCTGCGCGCGCGGGGCGGAGCGGGCGCGCGCCATTGCCGAACCGGTGCTGGCGGAGGTGCATCGCGCGGTGGGGTTCGTATCGTAACTGCAGTGGTTGCCATGAGGCCCGGAAGGGTGTCATTCATCTGCCAGTCAGTTGCTCTGGCTCATATAACCGCGTAAGATTACCGATAATCCATGTTGGAGTGCCACCGAATGACCATCCATCCCAAGGCTCGTCTGCTGCTGCCGCTGGTTGCGGCTCTGGCCTTGTCGGCCTGCATGGCGCCTTTCGAAGCGCGCGTGGCGCGGTTTCAGCAGCTGCCACCGCCGTCGGGCACCAGCTTCGTGATCGAGCCGCGTGACAAGGAAAACGCCGGCGGCCTGGAATTTGCCACCTATGCCAATCTGGTCCGGCAGAAGCTGATCGCTGCCGGTTTCCAGGAAGCCAGTGGCCCGGATGCGGCGATGCTGACGGTTCAGCTCGATTATCATGTCTCCGCTCCGCGCGAGAAGGTGCAGAGCCGGCCCGGCATGGGTTGGGGCGGCTGGGGCGGCGGCTTTGGCGGTTTCGGCTGGGGCCCCTATTGGGGCGGCGGCTGGGGCGGCTGGGGCGGCGGCTTTGGCGGTCTTGGCGGGTTCGGAGGCTGGGGAGGCGGCTGGAACAATGAAGTCTACAGCGTCACCAACTACAACACCGTGGTCGCCATGCGCATCAACCGCAACACCGACAAGAAGAGCGTGTTCGAAGGCCGCGCCGAAACCGTGAGCAACAGCAACAATCTCACCCGGCTGGTGCCCAATCTGGTGACCGCCATGTTTACCAATTTCCCCGGCAGCAGCGGTGAAACCGTGCGGGTGCGCTTCGATCCGGCCAAGCCCGAGGTGGCGCCGACGGTCAAGCCGGTCCGCTGACCGTCACATACTGATGACAGGGGGCGTTCCGGGCAGCCGGAGCGCCCCTCTTGCATTTGTGTGAATGTGGATTAACCTTCTCTTCGACTGATGCGAAGGGGGGCTTTCCATGACGGTCTATATTGCGCTGCTGGCTGTGGCCATTGGGCTGATGCCAGTGCTGTTGGACAAGTGGCGTGCGTCTCACAAAAACGGCATGACGCCGCAGCGGACCACGCGGCGCCGCTGATCTTTCTGTAACCGGCTGATTTCCGGCTTAATTGCGGGGAGTCGGCTCGTTATAGCCCATGCGGTTGGTGCGATCCTGCGCCCAGGCATCCACCATCTTGCGATCGCAACCAGTAAAGCCGGCCGGGCCGATCGCGCTGCAACTGCCGATGCTGTTGCCGGCACCGCCAGTGCCATCGCCCAGCAGCAACGCGCGGTTCTGGGTCAACACGCTCTGCCGTGTCTCGGCCTTGCGCAGCCGCTCCGGGATGCGGAACACTTCCGATCCCGGCAGGCGTGCGCACACCACCACTTCATCAACGGAGCTGGGCTTGGGGCAGGCCTCGTTGTCGAACACCGTCACGAAACGCTGGCGCGGCTGGCTGCCATCGCCGGTCGGCAGATCGGCCGGCTTCAGCATGGTCGGCCGGGGCGGCGCTGTTGTCGGGTTGGCGGGCTGCTGCTGGGCCAGGGCAGGGAGCGCCACTGCCACGGTGAGAAGGATGAAGGGCAGGCGCATGGATATCGGCTCCGCAAGCGGGATTACCCCATCAGATTAGGCGCTTTTGCCGACACAGGGAACCGGCAAATCGCATCCCCGCTGTGCGCTGCTGCGGCTTGCTGCCTGCTGAATGACAACGCCCCGCGTCGGGCAAGCCGGCGCGGGGCGCATGTCGTGATCGTGGTCGCCGGATCAGTTGGTGACGGCGGCCTGCATGGCTTCCAGGCGGACGATGGCGGCATCGTCGCCAGCGGTGCGCGCGGCAGCAAGCTGGGTGGCCACGGCCGCCACGTCGATCTCCGCCACCGGGGTGGCCTTTTCGGCGAGGATGGTGAGGCCGGTTTCCGTCACTTCGGCAAAGCCGCCGTCGATGAAGAAACGCTGCGTGGCCGGGCCGCCATCGGCTTCATGGATGGCAATCGCACCGGGGCGGATGGTGGACATCATCGGCGCGTGGCCGGGCAGCACACCAAAATCGCCTTCCACGCCAGGCACGACAACCATCGCCACCTTGGCCTTGGCCAGCCGGCGTTCGGGCGAGACGAGTTCAAAATCGAGCAATTCAGCCATGTTCGGTTCCTTTCCCCTCCCACTGGGAGAGGGGTGTTGGATCAGGCCGCGTCAGCCGCCAGCTTGGCGGCCTTGGCAACGGCGTCTTCGATGGTGCCGACCATGTAGAAGGCGTTTTCCGGCAGGTGATCATATTCGCCGGCAACGATCGCCTTGAAGCCCTTGATCGTGTCTTCCACCTGCACGAACACGCCCGGCGAACCGGTGAAGATTTCGGCGACGTGGAACGGCTGCGACAGGAAGCGCTGGATCTTGCGGGCGCGGCTGACGACCAGCTTATCCTCTTCGCTCAGTTCATCCATGCCCAGAATGGCGATGATGTCCTGCAGGCTCTTGTACTTCTGCAGCACTTCCTGAACCGAACGGGCGACAGCGTAATGTTCTTCACCCACAACGCGCGGGGCGAGCACGCGGCTGGTCGAATCGAGCGGATCGACGGCGGGGTAGATGCCCATTTCCGAGATCGCGCGGCTCAGCACGGTGGTGGCATCAAGGTGGGCGAACGACGCGGCCGGGGCCGGATCGGTCAAATCGTCGGCGGGCACGTAAATGGCCTGCACCGAGGTGATCGAACCCTTGTTGGTGGAGGTGATGCGTTCCTGCAGGGCGCCCATATCGGTGGCCAGCGTCGGCTGATAGCCCACCGCCGACGGGATGCGGCCCAGCAGAGCGGACACTTCGGAACCGGCCTGGGTGAAGCGGAAGATGTTATCCACGAAGAACAGCACGTCCTGGCCTTCGACGTCGCGGAAATATTCGGCGATGGTCAGGCCGGAAAGGGCAACGCGGGCGCGGGCGCCGGGCGGCTCGTTCATCTGGCCATAGACCAGCGCCACCTTGGAACCTTCGGAGATGGCATTGCCATCCGCGTCCGACGCGATGACGCCGGCTTCGAGGAATTCGTGATAGAGATCATTGCCTTCGCGGGTGCGTTCACCCACGCCGGCGAACACCGAAGTGCCGCCGTGGCCCTTGGCGATATTGTTGATCAGTTCCTGAATCAGCACGGTCTTGCCGACGCCGGCGCCGCCGAACAGCCCGATCTTGCCGCCCTTGGCGTAAGGCGCGAGCAGATCGATGACCTTGATGCCGGTGACCAGGATGCTGGATTCGGTCGACTGATCGACGAATTCCGGAGCCTTGGCATGAATCGGGGCGGTGTTGGTCTGATCGATCGGGCCACGCTCGTCGATCGGCTCACCGATGACGTTCATGATGCGGCCCAGGGTGGCCGGGCCAACCGGCACGCGGATCTGGCTGCCGGTGTCGGTCACTTCCTGGCCGCGCACCATGCCGTCGGTGGCGTCCATCGCGATGCAGCGCACGGCGCTTTCACCCAGGTGCTGGGCGACTTCCAGCACGAGGCGGTTGCCGTTCACGGTGGTTTCCAGAGCGGACAGAATCGCCGGCAGTTCGCCTTCGAAGGTCACGTCGACGACGGCGCCGATGACCTGGCTGATGCGGCCGACATTGTTGGTGGTATTGGCCATGGTGTACCTTCGTGTCTAGTGTTGTGGGCATCTAATGTTATCATCGAGGCAATGCAACCGTGACCGGCCACAACCATTATCCGGACTGCACCTGTGGGTGGTGCGTAGGTGGCTGGAGAGGACAGTCACTTAGAAATCAAATTGCACGCTCCCAAATTGGAATTCGAGCTAAGGCCTTGCTCTGGCCAGACCAAAAGACTGCCGAGGCGTACACAGTTCCAAACGTCGCCTGCCCTGTTTGTGGTGATAAGGTCTTCTTTCACCAAGCAGTTAACGGTGGAAGGGTATACTTTGACAGCCTAGGGCCTCCGTGGCCAAAACATCCATGCACTGACAATCGTCCGGCAGCACTTCCAAAGACCCAAGGCAAACGCAGTATAAACCTAGGATCTGAGTGGGTTCGCCGCGGCTGGATGATCGGGAGATTGATCACAATCTATCCGGGCCAACCAGGGTTCCGTCTCGGGATTGAGAACCTCAATGGCAACTTCGCTTTCTACGTAATTGTGAGAGAAAAGCCGTCAGTTGAGGTTGGACAAGTTGTCTTTTTATACATCGATGGCGAAAGTGTTGAACTCCGTTGGATGAAGGTGGTTGAAGGTGGCGAAGTGATTAAGTACCGCGCCGACGGGAATCTCAAAATTTAAAGCGCCTCCGCCCCCGAGATGATCTCGATCAATTCCTTGGTGATTGCGGCCTGTCTCGTGCGGTTGTAGGTGATGGAAAGCTTGTTGATCATGTCGCCGGCGTTGCGGGTGGCGCTGTCCATGGCGGTCATGCGGCTGCCCTGTTCGGACGCGGCATTTTCCAG
>JAIXQM010000232.1 GCA_027485735.1 Sphingomonadales bacterium
ACGCAGGCGCGATAGCCCGGCCAGCCGCCGGGATAGGCGCAGTTGTTCAGATCGATGATGCGGATGATGCAGCGCTGGTCCTTCGCTCCAGAAAGGCGAAAGTGGAACCATTGATAGAAGTCGCTGTGCGCGTCCTTGCCTATGGTCAGCACGATCTCGTGCGGGCCGGCAATCCGTTCGACCTGGATGTTGCCCGAATCAAAGGCACTATCGATGCTGATCATTGGTCGGTCTTCACTTTCACGGTCACACTCTGGCCGCTCGGGCCGGGAAAGCCCTTGAGCAAGGCCTGCAGCAGCACCGGCGCGGCGCTGATCGGATCGATGCTGGGGGCGATGGTGCTGGCGCGGCCTTCCCATACGGCGCTGCCGTCGCTGGCCCGGCGGATCTGCAGCGTCATCAGCGCGGCCGTCACGGTGCGGGTGCCGCCACCAACCGGGAAGGTCACACCGCCGCCAATGCCGCCATTCCAGCCGCCAGTGCCGCCGCCGATGCCAATCGATATGGGGGAGCGTTTGCGGACCACCTCGCTGTTGCCGGTAAGCGAAATGCGCGCGACATGATCAGCCGGCTGGCCGCCCGCTGCCAGCGTAAAGCCCGCCTTGGCCAGTTCGGCATTGGCCACAGCGGCCAGCGCGCCGAACTGCAGCGAGGATGCCGCCGCCGGATCGGCTGGCTCCACCGTGATGCTGCTGCCGGTCAGCGGCGGTGCCGGCGGTGCCAGGATGTGGAAGCGGGTTACCTCCACTTTCACGGTTGCGGCATGGGCCACCGATGGCAGCAGCAGGGCGGCCAGCACGGCAGGCAAAATCATGTGACGGGTCATGGGCTGTACTCGCGGGGCACTTATACCCCTGTCTGGTCGCACTTCGGCTGCGGGCAAGCAAGGGTGGATCAGGCGACCGCGGTTGACAAAGCGCAGCGCCTCCCTTAGCGACCGGCCTCCGTTTCACCACCGATTCACTTGCCGGGATTGATCATGAAGATCCGCAACAGCCTCAAGAGCCTCAAGGGCCGCCACCGTGACTGCCAGATCGTGCGTCGTCGCGGCCGCACCTATGTCATCAACAAGACCAACCGTCGCTTCAAGGCCCGCCAGGGCTGAGCATGCGCCGCTGGCCGTTTCGGCCGGCAGGTTGATAGGTCAAGACCCCTGCCATGCGGCGGGGGTTTTCCTGTTTGTGGGGTTGATGATGCCCGAAATCATGCCGACTGCCGTGGTGTTCGATGTCGGCAATGTGCTGGTGGATTGGAACGTGCGCGCCTTCTATGCGCCGCTGATTCCCGATCCGGCGCGGTTGGACTGGTTCCTGGCCGAAGTGGTGACGCCGGCCTGGCATTTCCAGCATGATGCGGGCCGACCGTTTGCGGAAACCAGCGCCGAACTCATCGCCCGCTTCCCGGCCGAGGCTGAACTGATCCGCCAATATGGCCCGCGCTTCAATGAAACGGTACCCGGTGCCATTCCTGGCATGATCGAACTGGTGGAGCAGTTGGCCGCGGCCTGCGTGCCGCTGTTTGCCATCACCAATTTCAGCCACGAATTCTGGCCACCGTTCCGGGCCGAGTGGCCGGTGTTCGATCATTTCACCGATATCGTCGTTTCGGGCGAAGAGCGGCTGACCAAGCCGGATGCCGCCATCTATCAACTGGCCCTGCGCCGGTTCGGCCTTGGCCCCGGCGAAGCGATCTTCATCGATGACCGCGCCGACAATGTGGAGGCGGCGGTGGCCAATGGCTTTGTGGGCCACCTGTTCACCGGGCACCAATCGCTGGCGGCCGAATTGGCGCGGCTGGGCCTGCTGGCTCAATAATTCTTCAGCTCGTCCCCGGTCAGCCGCACGACGTGGACGACGTTGGTGGTGCCGGGCGTCGAGAAGGGCACGCCAGCGATCAGCACCAGTGGGTCGCCGCCCTTGGCCAGGCCGGTGCGCAGCGCCATGCGCTTGGATTTGGCCACCATTTCTTCGAAACTGCCGACATCGCGGGTGGTGACGGCATGCACACCCCACACCAGGCCCATGCGCCGCGCCGTGGTCTGGCTGGGCGTGAGGCACAGCACCGGCACCGACGGCCGCTCCCGCGCGGCGCGGCCAGCGGTGGAGCCTGAAATGGTAAAACAGGCAATGGCGCGTGCGCCGATGGTGCGGCTGATGTCGGCAGCGGCCGACGTGATGGCGGCCGCAGTCGAACGGCCGGTGGCCACTTCGGTGAAATGCACGCGGCCGTGATAGCTGGGATCAGCTTCCACCTGGGCGGCAATGGCATCCATCATGCTTACGGCTTCCACCGGCCAGGCCCCGGCGGCGCTTTCGGCGGAGAGCATCACGGCATCGGCGCCGTCATAGATGGCGGTCGCCACGTCCGACACTTCGGCGCGGGTGGGGGAGGGGCTGGTGATCATCGATTCCAGCATCTGCGTCGCCACCACCACCGGTTTGCCCAGGCTGCGCGCCATGGCAACGATGCGCTTCTGTGCCGGCGGCACGTTTTGCGGCGGCAGTTCCACGCCCAGATCACCGCGCGCCACCATCACCGCATCGGCGATTTCCAGTATCTCTTCCAGCCGCTCCAGCGCCGCCGGCTTCTCGATCTTGGCCAGCAGGCTGGCGCGGCCGCCGATCAGCCGGCGCGCTTCGGCGACGTCTTCGGGGCGCTGCACAAAGCTCAGCGCCACCCAGTCCACCCCGCAATCGAGCGCGAAGGTGAGATCGGCGCGGTCCTTCGGCGTAAGCGCCGGCAGCGGTACCACCACATCGGGCACGTTGACGCCCTTGTTGTCCTTGATGGTGCCGGGCACCTCCACCACGCAATCAATGGCGTCTTCCGAAACGTCGATGGCGCGCAGCACAATCTTGCCATCATCCACCAGCAAGCGGGCGCCGGGGCGCAGCGCGGCAAAGATTTCCTTGTGCGGCAGGCAAACGCGCGCTGCATCACCCGGCGCAGTGTGGCGATCGAAACGGAAGGCCTGGCCCTTCACCAGTTCCGCCGCGCCGTCGGCGACCCGGCCCACCCGCAATTTCGGCCCTTGCAGATCAGCAAGGATGGCGATCGGCCGGCCATTGGCCTTTTCGACAGCGCGCACCGCAGCGATCAGCTTGCCCTGGCTTTCGTGGCTGCCGTGGCTCATGTTCACACGAAAGGCATCGGCACCGGCCGCATGCAGTTTGCTGATCATCTCTTCCGAAGCCGATGCTGGCCCCAACGTGGCCAGCACCTTGACCCGGCGGGCCCTTGGTTGAAGATGTCGGCTCATGCTGCGTCCCAGTCGTTCGGATTTGCCGCTACCCTAGCGGTTGATGCGGCGCAGTGCCACAGGAGAGAGATACCGCCATGACGATCCTTGCCGATGATGCAGTGCGGGAACGGCTTGAAGCCGCAGCCTTTCGCCGCCTGATGCTGCATTTGCGCCAGCGCACTGACGTGCAGAATATCGACCTGATGGGCTGGAGCGGCTTTTGCCG
>JAIXQM010000015.1 GCA_027485735.1 Sphingomonadales bacterium
GCAACGGTCTCCAGCCGGCGCGCCGCCGCCATGTGCTGGGCATTCCAGCGCGCCTGATCATCAATCCAGCCGCGGTGCTGCGTCACCATCGCCGCATCAATAGGGGCGGGTTTGCCCTGGCTCACAGCAGCCGGAGCAGCGGCCAGAACAAGCGAGACAAGCGGGATCAGCATGGTGGCACCTTTGCAGTCAAGATTGCCATAATGTAATCTTCTTTGGAGCGACCGCAAGGTCCGCTTGCTTGCAAGGAGCCGGCCAGCGCTTATCCTGCCCGACAGCATCAGCAAGGAACCGCACCATGGCAACGCTCACCCGTCCCGAAGGCACCGAACCCGATGATCTGGCGCTTTCGCGCCGCGCCGTGCTGGCCGCTGCCGGCTATGCCGTGTTCGATATCGCCGCCCAGGCAGAACCGATCACCACGCCCACCGATGGCCTCGTCACCGGCTGGGAAACCCTGCCCGGCGGCCTGCCGGCCTTCGTCGCCCGCCCGGCCAGCAAGGGCAAACACCCCGCCGTGATCGTGGTGAACGAGATTTTCGGCGTGCACGAATGGATCAAGGATGTCTGCCGCCGCTTTGCCAAGGCCGGCTATGTCGCCATTGCGCCGGAATATTTCTTCCGCGGCGATCCCGACAAGACGCTGCCCACGCTGAAGGATTTCCCCGCCATCCGCGCCATCGTCGCCAAGGCCGGGCTGGAACAGGTGATGGGCGACACGAAAACCACGCTCGACTGGCTGAGCACGCAGAAGTTCGTCAATGCGAAGAAATTCGCCATCACCGGCTTCTGCTGGGGCGGCGGCATCACCTGGATGGCCGCGGCGCGCTTCCCGGAAATCAAGGCCGGCGGTGCCTGGTATGGCGGCCTGAAGGGCAATCCCGGCCCCGAGAATCGCCGCTTCCCAATGGATGTGGTCGATGATCTGAAGGCGCCAGTGCTCGGCCTCTATGGCGCACTGGACAAGGGCATCCCGGTGGCCGACGTGGAGGCGATGCAGGCGAAGCTGAAGGGCAGCAAGAGCAGCATCGTGCTGTATCCAGACGCCGATCACGGCTTCCTCGCCGATTACCGCCCCAGCTACAACGCGGCGGCCGGCAAGGATGCGTGGGCGAAACTGCTGGCGCATTTCAAGGCCAACCGGGTGTGAGGCGCGCCACGCACGGTTGATGGAGCGGGCACGAGAAATTCGGGGTGGCCGCGCCGCCGTCGGCCTTGTACCTTTGGGGCATGACCGTCGGCCCCTTTGCCCTCACCGAAAAGGAAAAGCAGGCGCTGCGCCTGCTCGGGCAAGGCCATGATGCCAAGAGCATCGCGCGCGAACTCGGCCTGTCCGTCCACACCATCAACGAACGCATGCGCGAAGCGCGACGCAAGATGGCAACATCGAGCAGCCGTGAAGCCGCCCGCCTGCTGCGCGAGGCCGAAGCTGCCGCCCCCGAATTTTCGGGGGACAGGCTTTTGGGGGCAGACACCGCCGCCGCGCCCGCCCAGATTTCGCTTCACCAGACCGCCGGCCGCATCCCCCGCCCGCGTTCACCCTGGTTGATCGGAGCCATCACCATGTCGACTGTCGCTGTCGCCCTTGCCCTTGCTGCCCTTGTCGCGCCGGAAGGCGTGCCCGCAGGCCAACCCGCTGCGGCCGCTGCCGATGCGCCCACGGTAACAGCGGCGCGAAATTTTCTCGCGCTGATCGATGCGGACGATTGGGATGCCAGCTGGGATGCCATCGGCCAGGCGATCAGATCGGGCAACACCAAGGCAGTGTGGACCAGCGTTTCGAACGACATGCGTGCCAAGTATGGCAAGCCGGGCAAGCGCGAACTGGTCAGCGTCGATCTCGTGCCGGCACCGCCCCACGGCTACACGGTCGTCAAGTTCCGCACCGATTATGCCAGGAAGGCCGGGGCCATCGAGACGCTGTCCATGGCGCGCGAGGGCGACGGCTGGCGGGTGGCCGGGATCATGGTCGACTGACGCTGGTCAGAACCCCACGAAACGCGCCGCCTCGTCCACGCTCTTGCGTTCCGACACCACGGCGTTGGCGGGGAAGCTGTCATCGGGCCAGCCGATGGCAATAGCCTTCATGATCACCTGATCATCGGCAATCCCGGCATGTTCGCGCACCACGGGTGATTGCATGATGCCCTGGCTGTTGATCACCGCGCCCAGGCCGCGGGACCAGGCGGCGTTGACCAGCGCGGTGGAAACCGCGCCGCAATCGAACGGCGTGTCGTCGCTGCCCGACAGTGTCTTGTCATAGGTGATGATCACGCACACCGGCGCATCGAACTGGCGAAAGCCGCGCAGCACCCAGTCCATGCGGGCCGGCGCATCATCACGGGCGATGCCCATGGCGCTGAACAATTGCTTGGCAACGCCGATCTGGCGTTCGCGGTGCACGCCCTCGAACGCCGTGCCGGTGCGGAATTCGCGGCTGTGCGGCACGCCGGCCATGTTGCGTTCGGTGTTGCCGGCACGGATGCGGTTCAGCGGCTCGCCGGTGACGACGGTGAAGTTCCACGGCTGCGTGTTCATCGACGATGGCGCGCGCATGGCCAGCGTCAGGATTTCCTTGAGCAGTTCCATCGGTACCGGATCGGGTTTGAAACCGCGAATGGAACGGCGGCCCAGCACCACTTCGTCATAGGTCATCATGCGTTTCGTCTCTCCGCGATTGCCGTGCCTGCCGCGTATCCGCTGGCCCAGGCCCACTGGAAGTTGTAGCCCCCCAGCCAGCCGGTAACGTCCACCGCCTCGCCGATGGCGAACAGCCCTTCAATGTGATTGGCCGACATCGTGCGGCTGCTCAGCCCGGCAGTATCGATGCCGCCGGCGGTCACTTCGGCCTTGGCAAAGCCTTCGGTGCCATCAGGGCGGAAGGCCCATCCCTTGAGGCGCTGCATGGCGGCAGTGAGCGCCGCATCCTTCTGGCTGGCCATGTCGCCGCCAAGCCCCAGCGTATCGGCGAGTGCCGTGGCCAGCCGTTCCGGCAGTGCGCTGCCCAGCACGGATTTCAACCCCGCCTTGGGGCGTTGCCGCTTGGCGCTGAGCAGCCAGTCGGCCTGCGCATCGGGCAGGAAATCGACCGCGATCGCTTCGCCGTGCCGCCAATAGCTGGACACCTGCAGCATTGCCGGGCCGGAAAGCCCCTTGTGGGTGAACAAGGCGGCTTCGCGGAAGGCAGACTTGCCCGCTTTCGCCACCACTTCCGCCGCCACGCCGGCCAGTTCACGGAACAGATTCTCTGTCTGCGGCAGGGTGAACGGCACCAACGCCGGGCGCGGCGGGATGATCTTCAGCCCGAACTGCTTGCCCAATTGGTAGGCAAAGCCCGTTGCGCCAAGCTTGGGAATCGCCGGCCCGCCGGTGGCGATCACCAGGTTCGGCGCGCTGTAAATACCGGCACTGGTGGTGACGGTGAAGCAGCCATCGGCATGGCTCACATTGCTGATCGCCGCCCCAAAGGCGAAATCCACACGGCCGGCGGCGCATTCGTCCATCAGCATGGCAACAATCTGTTTCGCCGAACCATCGCAGAACAATTGCCCCAGCGTCTTTTCGTGGAAGGCGATATTGTAGCGACGCACCAGATCGACGAAATCGGCCGGCGTGTAGCGCGACAGAGCGGAACGGGCGAAGTGCTTGTTCTCGCTCAGATACCGATCCGGCACTGCGCCCACATTGGTGAAATTGCAGCGACCGCCGCCGGAAATCAGGATCTTCTTGCCCGGTTCCTGGTTGTGATCGATCACCAGCACCCGCGCGCCCATCTGCCCGGCGGTTAGCGCACAGAACAGGCCGGCACCGCCGGCGCCCAGGATGATTGCGTCATGCTGCATCACCTGCGCCTAGCGTGTGGCGCTGCCCAAGGGAAGGCGCTAGCCTTGCGGCATGATCGACTGGACACACCCCGCACAAGCTGCCCTGCCCGGCATGACCGCGCTGCGCCGCGCCATTCATGCCGAACCGGAACTGGGCCTGCACAACCCGCGCACGGCCGAAAAGATCATGGCCGCGCTCGCCGGCCTGCCGCTGGAATTCCGCACTGGCCCCTCCACCACCGGCATCATCGCCACCCTCAAGGGCCCCGCCAACGGCCGCACCGTGCTGCTGCGCGGTGATACCGATGCGCTGCCGATGCCAGAGGAAACGGGCCTGGATTTCGCCAGCACCATTCCTGGCGCCATGCACGCCTGCGGGCACGATTCCCATGTCGCCATGCTGGCCGGTGCTGCGCGCCTGCTGTGCGAACGACGCGAGAGCCTTGCCGGCAGCGTGATGTTCATGTTCCAGCCCGGCGAGGAAGGCCATCACGGCGCCCGCTACATGCTGGATGATGGCCTGATCGATCCGCTCCCTGATGCGGCGTTCGCGCTGCACATTATGCCCAATGCGCCGTGGGGCGTTGTGGGTGGCCGTACTGGCGCGCTTCTGGCCAGCAACGACAAGCTCCGCATCGTCATCACCGGCCGCGGCGGCCATGCCTCCATGCCGCACGACGCGCTCGACCCGGTCCCCATCGCCTGCGAGATCGCGCTGGCGCTGCAGACGTTCGTGACCCGCCAGATCAGCGTGTTCGATCCCGCCGTCATCACCATCGGCCAGATCAGCGCCGGCACCACCGACAATGTGATCCCCGAAACCGCGCTGCTGTTCGGTACCATGCGCACGCTCTCGGCGGCCACGCGCCTGAAACTCCACGACGGCCTGCCGCGCCTCGCACAGGGCATCGCGGCGGCCCACGGCGCCAGTGCCACGGTGGAGATCATCCCCGGCTTCCCGGTCACCAACTGCGACGGCCGCGCGGTGGCGCTGGGCGAAGCGGTGACGAAACGCCTGTTCGGCGAGGACGCCTGGCAAACGCTGGCCAATCCCATCATGGGCGCCGAAGATTTCGCCTATGTGCTGGAAAAAGTGCCGGGCGCGATGTTCTTCCTCGGCGTGGCCGAACAGGGCGCTGACTGGCGCGCCTGCTGCGGTCTGCACTCCACCCACATGCACCTTGATGAAAGCGCCATGGCCCGCGGCGCTGCCCTGCATGCGGCGATTGCCGAACAGTATCTGGCGCACGGGTTCGACTGATTTCTCCATTGCAAAGTGCCGCCGCCGCGCTATATCGGCGGCCCTCCCGAACGGGGGATCAGGATTTGGTGCGGGGCAGTAGCTCAGATGGGAGAGCGCAGCAATCGCACTGCTGAGGTCAGGGGTTCGATCCCCCTCTGCTCCACCATTTCC
>JAIXQM010000192.1 GCA_027485735.1 Sphingomonadales bacterium
GCGCTCGTCTTCGACGAATACGATGCCGGCCGCCCGGATGTCATGTTCGTCATCCAGCGCGTTCTGGAATCGGCCGGCCGCCTGACCCTGCTCGACCAGAGCCGCGTCATTCGTCCTCACCCCGCTTTCCGCATCTTCGCGACCGCCAACACGGTTGGCCTCGGCGACACGACCGGCCTCTATCATGGCACGCAGCAGATCAACCAGGCCCAGATGGACCGTTGGTCCATCGTCACCACGCTGAACTATCTGCCGCATGACAAGGAAGTCGACATCGTCTCCGCGAAGGTGAAGAGCTTCGGCTCGACCGCCGAGGGTCGCGACACGGTCTCGCGCATGGTTCGCCTTGCCGACCTCACGCGCGCCGCCTTCGTCAATGGCGATCTCTCGACCGTCATGAGCCCGCGTACCGTCATCACCTGGGCCGAAAACGCCGAGATCTTCGGCGATGTCGCCTTTGCTTTCCGCGTCACCTTCCTCAACAAGTGTGACGAGCTGGAGCGTACGCTGGTTGCCGAGCAGTATCAGCGCGCCTTCGGCGTGGAACTCAAGGAAAGTGCGGCCAATATCGTACTCGGCGCATAAGGACTGAGAAGCATGGCAGGGCGCGGCGACAATTCGAAGGCCAAGGCTGGCGGCGGGGTGGATACCGAGCCGCTGCGCCGTGCCATCACCGGCTGCGTGCGCTCGATCGCGGGTGATCCGCAGGTCGAGGTCGCCTTCGCCAATGACCGCCCCGGCATTGCCGGCGAGCGCATCCGCCTGCCGGATATCTCCAAGCGTCCGACCGCCCATGAACTCGCCGTGACCCGTGGTCTCGGCGACAGCATGGCGCTTCGGATCGCCTGCCATGACCAGAAGGTGCATGCCAGCATGGCGCCGCAGGGTGCGGATGCACGTGCCATCTTCGATGCCGTGGAGCAGGCCCGCGTCGAGTCGCTCGGCTCGCTGCGCATGCCCGGCGTCGCCTCGAACATCCAGTCGATGAACACCGAGAAATACGCGAAAGCCAATTTCTCGACCATCAGCCGTCAGGAAGATGCGCCGATCGGGGAAGCCGTCGCCATGCTGGTGCGCGAAAAGCTCACCGGCCAGAAGGCCCCTGAGTCTGCCGGCAAGGTGCTCGACCTCTGGCGCCCGTTCATCGAGGACAAGGCCGGTGCCGACCTCGATAACCTCGCGACCGTCATCGAAGATCAGCAGGCCTTCTCCCGCGTGATCCGCCACATGCTGTCGGCCATGGAAATGGCTGAGGACATGGGCGACGATCAGGAGCAGAGCGAGGACGAGCAGTCCACCGACGAGGAGCAGCCGCGTAGCGGCGAGCAGGACCAGGAGTCGTCGGAGGACGAAGCCGGTCAGGATTCCGCCCCCGCAGAGGAAAGCGAAGCCTCGCAGGAACAGCTCGACGATGGCGAGATGGACGGTGCCGAGATTTCCGAAGAGGAGATGTCGGACGAAGGCGACGACGACAGCGAGACGCCCGGCGAAATGCGCCGTCCGGCGACCCCTTTCGACGATTTCAACGAGAAGGTCGACTACAAGATCTTCACCCAGGAATTCGACGAGGAAATCACCGCGGAAGAACTCTGCGACGAGGCTGAGCTCGACCGGCTGCGCGCCTTCCTCGACAAGCAGCTTGCCCACCTGCAGGGCGCCGTCGGTCGTCTGGCCAACCGCCTGCAGCGCCGCCTGATGGCCCAGCAGAACCGCAGCTGGGATTTCGATCAGGAAGAAGGCATATTGGATGCCGCCCGGCTGGTGCGCATTGTCACCAATCCGGCCCATGCCCTCAGCTACAAGATCGAGCGCGACACCCAGTTCCGCGACACGGTGGTGACGCTGCTGATCGACAACTCCGGCTCCATGCGTGGCCGGCCGATCTCCATCGCCGCCATCTGCGCCGACATCCTGGCGCGCACGCTGGAACGTTGTGCAGTCAAGACCGAGATCCTGGGCTTCACCACGCGGGCCTGGAAGGGCGGGCAGAGCCGCGAAGCGTGGCTGCAGGCGGGCCGTCCGGCCAAGCCGGGGCGGCTGAACGACTTGCGCCATATCGTCTACAAGCAGGCCGATGCGCCGTGGCGGCGCGCGCGCAAGAATCTGGGCCTGATGATGCGCGAAGGCCTGCTGAAAGAGAATATCGACGGCGAGGCGCTGCTGTGGGCGCACGACCGGCTGGTGGCCCGCAACGAAGACCGCCGCATCCTGATGGTGATTTCCGATGGCGCCCCGGTGGATGATTCCACCCTGTCGGTGAACAGCGGCAATTATCTGGAGCGCCACCTGCGCGCCGTGATCAAGCACATCGAAACCAAGAGCCCGGTCGAACTGATCGCCATCGGCATCGGCCACGACGTGACGCGTTATTATCGCCGCGCCGTCACCATCATGGATGCCGAACAACTGGGCGGCACCATCATCGACAGTCTTGCCGCCCTGTTCGAGGAAGGCGGCGGTGGCCGCAATGCCGGTCGCGGTGGCGGTAGTCCGCGCCGCCGCTGAGCTTGAACTTCAGTTCTGCAATTCTTGCAGCTGTGGGGCCCGATGCCGCCTTCGAGGCCGCGGCCGGCGGTACGGAGTGGATTTCTTCCGTCAGGACGACGTGAAATCCCGCTTATGGGGCTCGATGCCAACCGGGTTGCGCCGCAGCCGCTGCTGGCCTGCAACAATGTCGGGTCACGTGCGTAAATGAACCATAAATCTATAGATTATTTGGGTTGAATCGGGTTAACTACTTCCACAACATGAACGGGTCGCGCCTGTAGTGTTGCCGTGGGGGGAAGCGTTAATGATAGATATGGGCTTGCCAGCGGCGGCGCTCACGCCGGTTTTCCGTCGTGGCCTGTTGGCAACCGGCATGGCAATCCTCGTTGCAGCCTCAGGTGCGCAGGCGCAGGTGAGCGTTACCGGGGCGCCGACTCGAGAGGAAATCGATCCATCACGCCGGCCGCAATTTACCCAGCCAAGCCGGTTGATCGTTGATGGCGATATCGAACGCAGCCCGTGCGCGCTGGCCGATCCGGCCTATGCTACTATCAAGCTCACCATCACCCGCGCCGAATTCAACAATCTGGGCCCGGTGTCGGCCGCCGCGCTTGATGGCTATTGGAAGCCGCTGGCCGGCAAGGAAGTGCCGGTATCGGCGCTGTGCGAGATCCGCGATGCTGCTGCCACCCATTTGCGCCGGCTGGGCTATCTGGCCGCCGTGCAGGTGCCGGCGCAGCGCATCGAAGGCGGCGTGGTGCGGTTTGAAGTGCTCTATGCCCGGCTTACGGCGGTGCGGCTGCGCGGCGATGCCGGCCGCAACGAAGGCCAGGTGGCGCGTTATGTGAAGAAACTGGCCACCGGCCAGCCGTTCAACCGCATCGAGGCCGAACGTTATCTGCTGCTGGCGCGCGACCTGCCGGGCATGGATGTGCGCCTTGCCCTGAAACCGGCCGGCGGTGCGGCGGGCGACATGGTGGGCGAAGTCAGCGTGCGTCGCCGCCCGATCGAGGCCGATCTGGTGCTGAGCAACCTCGCCCCATCGCAAACCGGGCCGTACGGCGGCCAGGTGCGCGTGCAGGCGCATGGCCTGACCGGCCTGGGTGATCACAGCTTCATTTCCTTTTACACCACGTCCGATTTTGATGAGCAGCAGGTGCTGCAGGCCGGGCATGATTTCGCCATCGGCGGCGAAGGGCTGCGGTTTGGCGGCCGTGTCACCCAGGCGTGGACCCGGCCCGGCCTCGGCCCGGCGGTGCCCGATATTGATGCCGAAACCTTCTTTGCCAATATCGAGGCGAGCTATCCGTTCAAGCGCAGCCAAGCCGCAACGCTGGTGGGCCGCGCCGGCTTTGATCTGGTCAATCAGCGCGTCGAATTCGATGGGGCACCGCTGTCGCGGGATCGCTTGCGCGTGGCCTATGCCCGCCTTGATGGTGAATGGCAGGACATGCGCGGCCGTGGCCCCGGCGGCACCACGGCCTGGCGGCTGGGGGCCAGCCTGGAACTGCGGCAGGGCCTTGATGTGTTCGGCGCCAGCCCGGATTGCCTGGCCAATCCGGCGGTGTGTGCCGGAGCCGGCGTGGTGCCGCCCAGCCTGATCAGCGGCAGCCCGACGGCGACCGTGCTGCGCTTCACCGGCCTGGCTGAATTGCGCCTTGGCAAGAAGCTTACCATCGCCGTGCAGCCACGGGGCCAGGTCGCCAGCGGCGCGCTGTTCGGCTTCGAACGCTTTGCGCTGGGCAATTACACCGTGGGTCGCGGTTATGATCCCGGCGTGTTGACTGGCGATGACGGTGCTGCCTTCAACACGGAGCTGCGCATTGATCCGGTCACCGTGTCGGAAGACTGGAAGCTGGCGGCGCAGCCCTATGTGTTCGTCGATGCCGGCTGGGCCTGGTCGCGCGGGCTGGGGCCAAACCTGGACAATCCGGTGAGCCTGGTTTCCGCCGGCGGCGGCGCGCGCCTGGTGTTCAGCGATCGTGCCCGGCTGGATGTGGGCGGCGCTGTTGCCCTGAAGGATGCCGGCCCCACCCGCGCCGGCGATGTGCGTGCGCTGGTGACCTTTACCACCCGTCTGCTGCCCTGGAGGACCCGCTGATGCGCCTGTTCGATCAAAGCGCCCCAGCCCGCAGCGCCGCTGCCCGTGCTGCCACCCGCCTTTCGCTGGGTGCCTCTCCCGCCGTGCTGGCGGCCATGCTGGCGTTGCAGCCACAAGTGGCTCAGGCTCAGGCCTTCCAGGGCACCGAAACCGTGATTCTGGGCAGCGTGACCCGCGGCACCAGCGGCAACAATGATTTCTTCACGGTCAACGCGCTGCAGAACACCATCAACTGGACGCCCACCGACACGGCGACCAGCCCCAATCCGATCGATTTCCTGCCCGCCGGTGCCTTCGCCAGCTTTAGCGGCGGGTCAGGCACCAACGGCGCCAACTACACCGTGCTCAACCGCATCATCGCCGCCGATCCCACCCGCGCCATCGCGTTTTCGGGCACGGTGAGCAGCGATGCCGCCGGGCGCGTCTGGTTCTATGCGCCGGGCGGCCTGCTGCTCAATGCCAGCTCGCAGTTCAACGTTGGCAGCCTGCTGCTCACCGCCAATGATCCGGTGGGAGCGGCCGCCGGCTTGCCGTACCTGGACGCCGCCAACAATTTCCGTCTGCAGGCGGGTGCGGCCAGCACGGCGCTGGTTGATATCCGCGCTGGTGCCCAGATCAATGCCGCCAACAGCGGCAGCTATGTCATCGCCGTGGCGCCGCGCTTCAACCATGCCGGTGCCATTGATGTGAACGGTTCGGCGGCGCTGGTGGCGGCACAGGATGTCAGTTTCACCTTGAATGGCGGCCTGTTCGACATCACCGCCAATGTCGGATCGTCCGCTGGCGGCAACCAGACGGTGACGGGCAGCATCACCGGGCCGGGCGGCATCGGTGGCCAGGGCGTTTTCAGCCGCATCTACATGATGGCGGTGCCGCGCAACGACGCGATGACCCTGCTCATCACTGGCGACGCCCA
>JAIXQM010000093.1 GCA_027485735.1 Sphingomonadales bacterium
GGGTAACGGGCTGCGTTGGACGCAGGAGCCGCGCTACCGACAGCGCTTCGTTTTGCTTGAGCAACTCAAGGGACCTCCGGGTGGGCAAAGTATGTCGCTGCTGCGCGCTTGACCGGTTGGCCCCCGAAAGGGCCGCCCGGGCGATCGCCGGCGTTGACACCAAAGCTGCCTTGCGGTGGAAGTCCCATGGGGCAGCGGCGCGCTTCCTATGGTTTCCGCCCCCCCATGTAAAGCGGAAAATTGTTACAATGCGCCGCTGGAGAAAAACCTGATTTTGGCTTGGCCTTTCAATGGGTTGCCTTGGGGTTTATAGAGGCTGTGACAATCTGTCAGAAGGGCGCTTTTTCAATGACTTCCCCTGTCGTTCATTCCGATGTTCTGGCTGCAGCCGAGCGCCTGGGCACCTGGCCGGTGCGCACGCCGCTTTTGAACAGCCCGGCGCTGGATGCGATCTGCGGTGGCCGCATCTGGTTCAAGCCGGAGAATCTGCAGCACACCGGCAGCTTCAAGTTCCGCGGCGCGATGAATCGCCTGCTGGCGATTCCCCCCGAAGGCCGGCGCGGCGGCGTGGTGGCCTATTCTTCGGGCAATCATGCGCAGGGCGTGGCGCGTGCGGCGAAGCTGTTGGGCATGCCGGCGGTGATCGTGATGCCATCGGACGCGCCGAAGCTGAAGGTGGAGCGCACGCGGGCCGATGGCGCCGAGGTGGTGTTCTATGACCGGCTGACCGAAAGCCGCGAGACGATTGCGGCAAAGCTGGCCGAAGCGCGCGGGGCCATCATTGTGCCGCCCTTTGCCGATCCGCTGATCATCGCCGGCCAAGGCACCGCCGGGCTGGAAGCGGTGCAGGATCTGGCGGCCAAGGGCGAGACGGCGGACATGGTGCTGACCTGTTGTGGCGGTGGCGGGCTTTCGGGCGGGTTCGCGGCCGGCAGCCAGTTGCCGATCGTTGTGGTGGAACCGGAAGGCTATGATGACGTGTGCCGCAGCCTGGCGGCCGGGCGCATCCTGCCGGTGGAAAACCCCGGCCCCACCCGCTGCGACGCGCTGCAGACACTTGTGATGGCGGAGATCACATTTGAAACCCTGCGCCACCACGGCGCCACGGGCGTATCGGTGAGCGAGGCCGAGGTGGCGCGTGCGGTGGCCTTTGCCTTCCGTGAACTGAAACTGGTGGTGGAGCCGGGCGGTTGCGTGACGCTGGCCGCGCTGCTGGCGGGCAAGGTGGACGTGCAGGGCAAGACGGTGATCGCCACGCTTTCAGGCGGCAATATCGATGCCGAAGTGCTGGTTTCGTGCCTGCAGGAGGCCGGCGCGCTCTAGGCCACCAGCCGGCGATACAGGTGCCAGGTGGCGTGGCCCAACACCGGCAGCACCACCAGCAGGCCAAGAAAGGCTGGCAGCATGGCGAGGAAAAGCGCGGCGGCGATCAGCACGGCCCAGCCCAGCAGGACCGCGCCATTGTCGCGCACGCTGGCGAGGCTGGCGATGATCGCCGTCATGAAATCGACGTCGCGATCGACCAGCATCGGCAGGCTGACCACGGTGACGGCATAGAAACCCAGCGCCAGCAACGCGCCGACCGCACTGCCGAACGCCAGCATGGCGAGCCCAGTGCCGGTGAGCAGGAAGGCAAGACTGTCCGTCCCGCTGTCGGCCTGGAAGATGGCAAAGATGGCATGGGCGATCATCAGCCAGAAGCCGAACGCCACGAAGATGATGACGCCCATGGAAAGGATCTGATCATCGCCGCGGCCCCTGAGCGCGCCGAGCACCCCGCCCCATCGCAGCGGTTGCAGCGCTTCGCGGCAGCGGCTGACTTCATAGAGGCCAACGGCGCAGAACGGCGCCAGCAGCGGAAATCCGGCGGCGGCCGGCACCAGCCACGCCACGGCGCTTTGCGTGGCCAGGGCCCAGGCCAGCGCCAGCCCTGCAGCGACATAGATGCCGGCAAAGAACAGGCCGAACTGCGGCGCGGCGCGATAATCGGCCCAGCCGGCAGCGAGCGCGGCGCTGAGATCAGACCAGGCCAACCGGTTTCTGATCGTGACAGGCACGGCCTTCGCTTGCCCCGCCGGCATCATCGCATCCCCCAAACTGCCGACGATAGCCGCCGGTCGTTTAAGGGGATGCTGCCCCAGCAGTGGATCAGCGGCAATTAGGGATCAATGCTGAGCCGGTCAGCACGATATGCAACGACAATGCAGCTGCGCCGGCAGTGGCAACAAACGTTTGCTGCCATTGCCGGCGCGGCCAGCGCGATCTGCCGTCAGAGCGGCAGTTTGCTCAGGCGGCGGTAGCCGCTGCCCGGCGGCGCATGGTGGCACCCACCAGGCCAAAGCCGGTGAGCAGCATTGCCCATGTGGCCGGTTCCGGAATCGCGCCACCCACTGTCTGCGAGTTAAGCGCACCAACCAGCGACGTGGACGCGGTGGTGCCATCATCGAAGAAGCTCAGCCGCAGCGAGGAAACCGTGCCGCCATTGGCAATGCCAAACGCCGACAGATCGAGCCCGCAGGCATTGAGCCCAAAGCCACCCGCATTGAAGCCGGTACCGGCCGACTGGCATTGGCTGGAAATGCCATTGATCGTCACCAGCCAGCGATCGGGCGCGCCCAGTTCGAACAGAACGATATCATTGCCGGCGCCGTTGACCGCCACATTATCGGTGAAGCCCAGATCGAGGAAGGCGCCCTGGCTGAAGGAAAAGGCGAAGGTGCCGGGATCGGTGTCGGTCACAACGGTGGACAGCGGGCCGCCCGAAATCGAGAAGCTGCCCGACGAGCTGTTGAGCACGTCGACAAAGGCGTTGTTGTCGAAAGAGAAGCCACCCACCGAAACGGCAGCACTGGCCATTTGCGGTACCGCCAAGGCAGCGGCGGCACACAGAATTCGAATCAACTTGGACATGGTTATACCCCTCGATTGCTCATCCCGCTGATGAACAATAAA
>JAIXQM010000156.1 GCA_027485735.1 Sphingomonadales bacterium
CCCGCCTTCGGCCCCATGGCCATCGCCCAAGCCCATGATCCGCTGCAATGGTCGGGTCTGCATTATCGGCAGGTCGGCCCCTGGCGTGGTGGGCGGGTGACGGCGGTCACCGGCGTGCCGTCGCAGCCCGACACCTTCTACATGGGCACCACCGGCGGCGGCGTGTGGAAAACCACCGATGCCGGCCACAGCTGGACCAGCACCAGCGACGGCCAGATCGGTGTCGCCTCCATGGGCGCGGTCGCCGTGGCCGACAGCAACCCCCAGATCGTCTATGCCGGCAGCGGTTCATCCAAGATCCGCAGCAACGTTTCGATCGGGCGCGGCATCTGGAAATCGGTGGACGGCGCCAAGACGTGGACGTTCATCGGCCTGCGTGACGTGGGCCAGATCTCCACCATCCGCATCAACCCGGCCAACCCGGATGAAGTGTTCGTGGCCAGCACTGGCAACCCCTTTGCCTATGGCAAGGAACGCGGCGTCTATCGCACCCGCGACGGCGGCAAGACCTGGGCGAAAGTGCTGTTCATCAACGAAACGCTGGGCGCCGCCGATCTGGAGATGGCGTCCGACGATCCCAAAACGCTCTATGCCGCCATGTGGCACGGCATCCGCCGGCCGTGGACCATCACCTCGGGCAGCAAGGATGGCGGCCTCTACAAGTCCGTCGACGGCGGCGACACGTGGACGAAGCTGGCGGGCGGCCTGCCCACTGGCCTGTTCGGCCGCGCCAACATTGGCGTGAGCGCAGCGGCGCCGAACCGGCTCTATGCGTTGATCGAAGCCAAGCCCGGCGCTGGCCTCTACGCTTCCGAAGATCGGGGGCAGACGTGGGCACTGGTCAACGGCGACGGCAAGCTGACCACGCGGCCCTTCTATTACACTACGCTGGGCGTCGATCCCAACAACGCCGATCTCGTATTCGTGGGCAACGAGGACTGGTTCCGCTCCACCGATGGCGGCAAAAGCTTCAAGGACGAGCCCACCCCGCACGGCGACAACCACGATGTGTGGATCAACCCGAAGAACAGCAAACTGATCGTGCAGGCCAATGATGGCGGCGCCAACGTGTCGCGCGATGGCGGCCACACCTGGTCGGTGCAGTCCAACCAGCCGACGGCCGAAATCTACCAGGTCGCGGTGGACAACCAGTTTCCCTATCGCCTCTATGGCGCCCAGCAGGACAATTCGACGCTCATCATCCCGTCGCAGCCGACGGGCAATGGCCAAGCCTATATGGAGGGGCCGGGCTGCGAAACCGGGCCGATCATCCCCAAGATCGACGATCCGCAGATGGTGTGGGCCGGCTGCAAGGGCCAGTTCAGCCGGCTCGATCTGCGCACCAACCGCAACGAGCAGCAATACTGGATCGGCAGTGAGTCGCTTTATGGCGCCAACCCGAAGGATTTGCGTTTCCGCTTCCAGCGCGTCGCGCCGCTGGAGGTGTCGCCGGTGGAGCCCAACACTGTCTATTACGGCTCGCAGCATGTGCACCGTTCGAAGGATGGCGGCGTCAATTGGGAGGTGATCAGCCCGGATCTCACCGCCAACCCGCCGGAAGGCCGGATGGCCTCGGGCGATCCGATCACCATCGATGCTACCGGCGAGGAAGTCTATTCCACCGTCTATGCCATCCGCGAAAGCGCGGTGCAGCCCGGCGTGATCTGGGCCGGATCGAATGACGGTCTGGTCCACGTGACCCGCGATGGCGGCAAGACGTGGAACAACGTGACACCAAAGGGCCTGCCGCCCGGCGGGCGCGTGCAAAATATCGATCCCGGCGTGCGCGCCGCCGGCACGGCCTATGTCGCCTACCACCGCTATCTGCTCGGCGATTTCAGCCCTCACGCCTATCGCACCGATGATTTCGGCAAGACGTGGACCCGGATCACCACTGGCATCGCCGCCGATGAACCGGTGCGCGTGGTGCGTGAAGACCCGGTGCGGCCGGGCCTGCTGTTTGCCGGCAGTGAGTTCGGCATGCATGTCTCGTTCGACCGGGGCGCGCATTGGCAGAGCTTCCAGAACGACCTGCCGGCGACTCCTATCACCGATATCCGCCTCGCCCACGGCGACCTCATCCTCTCCACCCAGGGCCGCGGTTTTTACATTCTCGACAATATCGATGTGCTGCGACAACTGCCGGCGCCCGGCACGGTGAGCAGTGCGCCTGTGCTCTACAAGCCGGTCACGGCGGTGCGCATTTCGCCCTCAGCCGACTACGGCACCGACCCGAAAGAGGGCCCCGAATATCGCCCGCCCGGCGCGATGATCGATTATATGCTGCCGGCCGGCACCGCTTCGGTGACGCTGGCCATCGTTGATGGCAGCGGCACGGAAGTCCGCCGCTTTTCCAGCGACGGCCCGGCAACTCGTCTGGGTCGCGGCTACCGCTGGCGGCCGCTGTGGCAGACGAAGCTGGATACGGCACCGGGCATGCACCGCCTGATCTGGGATCTGCGCCGCGGCAATGATCGCGGGCCCCTGGTGCCACCGGGCGCATATACGGTGGTGATGACCGCCGGCAGCGTGACGGCGCGCCAACCACTCACCGTGGTGGCCGATCCGCGCGTGTTGGCCAGCGGCGTCACCAACGCTGATCTGGAGGCGCAATATCAGCATAATCTGCGCGTCGGGAAACTGGCGGCCGATACCAGTGCTGCCGCCACCCGCCTGCGCGCCGCATTGAAGGACACGACTGATCCGGCAAAGCTCGCCACGCTGAACCGCATCGCTGCCCGCCTGCTCACGCCGCCGGTGCGCTACAGCCCGCCCGGGCTCGACACGCATGTGCGCTATCTGGCCAGCCAGACGGCGGATTTCGATGGCCCGGTGGGCAACCACCCCACGGAGCGTTACGGCGAATTGCGCACCGCCATCGATGCCATCGTGAAGGAACTGGATGCAGCGCTCGGGCCGGTGAAGGGCTGAGGCAATCCCGCTGTTGTGTGGCAGGCGGCTTTGGGGGATAGCGCGGCCATGACTGGCTCTCCCCCCTTTGCCGCCTTCGCCCCTGCCGTCTCACCCGCCACGCCGCTGCGGCAGCGCATATCGGCCGCTTGCCGCACGCCGGAACCCGAAGCCGTCGCGGCCCTGCTGCCGCTGGCCGAACTGCCGGGCGGCATGCACGCCAGCGTGGCCGCCACCGCCCGTTCCCTCGTCACCGCCTTGCGCGCCAAGGGTCAGCAGGGCGGCGTTGAGGGGCTGGTGAAGGAATATTCGCTGTCCAGCCAGGAAGGCGTGGCGCTGATGTGCCTGGCCGAAGCCCTGCTGCGCATCCCCGACAATGAAACCCGCGACGCGCTGATCCGCGACAAGATCGCTGGCGGGGACTGGCAGGCGCATCTGGGCGACGGCAAGACATTGTTCGTCAACGCCGCCACCTGGGGCCTGATGGTGACCGGCAAGCTGACGTCGAGCTTTGCCGAAACGGGGCTGGGCGCCGTGCTCACCCGGCTCATCGCGCGCGCCGGCGAACCGGTGATCCGCCGCGGCATCGACATGGCGATGCAGATGATGGGCGATCAGTTCGTGACCGGCGAGACCATCGAGGAAGCGCTGAGCCGCGCCCGCCGGTTGGAAGCCCAGGGCTTTGCCTACAGCTATGACATGCTCGGCGAAGCCGCGACCACCATGGCCGATGCGAACCGCTATTTCGCCGATTATGAGCACGCCATCCACGCCATCGGCAAGGCGGCAGCCGGGCGCGGCCTGTATGATGGCCCCGGCATCTCGATCAAATTGTCGGCCCTGCACCCGCGCTATGCCCGCGCGCAGGCCGATCGGGTGATGGCCGAACTGCTGCCGCGCGTGGCGGCGCTGGCCGGGTTGGCCAAGTCTTATGGCATCGGCTTCAACATCGATGCCGAAGAGGCCGACCGGCTGGAATTGTCTCTCGATCTGCTTGAAGAATTGGCGCTATCGCCCGACCTCAAGGGCTGGGATGGCCTGGGCTTCGTGGTGCAGGCTTATGGCAAGCGCTGCCCCTATGTCATTGATTGGTTGATCGATCTGGCCCGCCGCAGCAGCCGGCGGATCATGGTGCGGCTGGTGAAAGGTGCCTATTGGGACAGCGAGATCAAGCGCGCGCAGGTGGATGGTCTCAGCGATTTCCCGGTATTCACCCGCAAGCTGCACACCGATGTGTCTTACCTTGCCTGCGCCGCCAAACTGCTCGGCGCGCGCGATGCGGTGTTCCCGCAGTTTGCCACCCACAATGCCCACACGCTGGCCGCCATTCACACGATGGCCGGCCCGGATTTTGCCGTGGGCAGCTACGAGTTCCAGTGCCTGCACGGCATGGGCGAGGCGCTGTATGAAGAGGTGGTGGGGCCGGACAAGCTGAACCGCCCGTGCCGCATCTATGCGCCGGTGGGCACGCACGAAACATTGCTGGCCTATCTGGTGCGGCGCCTGCTGGAAAACGGCGCCAACAGCAGCTTTGTCCACCGCATCTGGGATGAGGCTGTCTCCATCGAGGAACTGATTGCCGATCCGGTGGAGGAAGCCCGTGCGCTTGGCGGCAGCCCGCACCCGATCATCGCCCTGCCCGCCCACATTTATGGCCAGCGGCGCAATTCGAGCGGGATCGATCTCGCCAGCGAACCGGCACTGGCCGCGCTGACCGAGCGCCTTCAAGAAAGCGTGCAGCGGGACTGGACGGCAGCACCGATGATTCCGGGGCATGTTTCCAGTGCGAGCCCGGTGCCGGTGTGCAACCCGGCTAACCGCAGCGACGTGGTTGGCAGCGTCGCCTTTGCAACACTGGCCGATGTCGATCGGGGTGCCCAATCTGCCGCGCAGGCGGTCCCGTCATGGTCCGCCGTTCCGGTCACCCAGCGCGCGGCGATGCTGGACGCGGCGGCTGACCGGCTGGAAGCCGATATGCCGCTGCTGATGGGGCTGATCATTCGCGAAGCCGGCAAATCCGCCGCCAACGCCATCGCCGAAGTGCGCGAGGCCGTAGATTTCCTGCGCTATTATGCCGATCAGGCCCGGCAGACGCTGGACGCCACTCACAGCCCGCTGGGACCGGTGCTGTGCATCAGCCCGTGGAATTTCCCGCTGGCCATCTTCCTGGGCCAGGTCGCCGCCGCGCTGGTGGCCGGCAACAGCGTGATCGCCAAGCCGGCCGAGGAAACCCCGCTGATCGCCGCCGAAGCCATCTGCATCCTGCACGAAGCCGGCGTGCCAGCCGAAGCGCTGCTGTTCGTACCCGGCGACGGCAGCATCGGCGCAGCATTGGTCGCGCGGCCGGAAATTGCCGGCGTGATGTTCACCGGCTCCACCGAAGTGGCCAAGCTGATCCAGGCCGAACTCGCCCGCCATGGCGATCACCCGATCCCGCTGATCGCCGAAACCGGCGGCCAGAACGCCATGGTGGTCGACAGTTCGGCGCTGTCGGAACAGGTCACCGCCGATGTCATCGCCTCGGCCTTCGACAGCGCCGGCCAGCGCTGCTCCGCGCTGCGCATCCTGTGCCTGCAGGAAGATATCGCCGACAAGCAACTGAAAATGCTGAAGGGCGCTCTGAACGAACTGTGGCTGGGCAATCCCGACCGGCTGTGTATCGATATCGGCCCGGTGATCACCGCCGAAGCGCACGCCACCATCACCGCCCATATCGAGCGGATGCGTAGCCTTGGTTGCAGCATCCACCAGCTGCCCCTGCCCGCCGAGGCTGCCCATGGCAGCTTCGTGCCACCCACCATCATCGAGATCGACAGCATCGCCCAGATCGGCCGCGAAGTGTTCGGGCCTGTTTTGCACGTCGTCCGTTTCCAGCGCGACGACATGGGGGCGCTGGTCGATGCCATCAACGCCACCGACTATGGCCTCACCTTCGGCCTGCACACGCGGCTGGATGAGACGATCGAGGCCGTAACCGCCAAGGCCGCCGCCGGCAACATCTATATCAACCGCAATATCATCGGCGCAGTGGTGGGCGTGCAGCCCTTTGGCGGGCGCGGCCTGTCGGGCACCGGGCCCAAGGCGGGCGGGCCGCTCTATCTCGGCCGGCTGGTGCAGTCCGAACCCGCAACCGGCCTTGCCGGCGGCACGCCGGATCCCGCCGCTGTCGCCCTGGCCGAATGGCTGGAAGCCGAAGCCATGGACAGCAGCGCTGCCCTGGTGCGCGAGGCCATAGCCAGCGCGCTAAACGGCCTCAGCCTCGATCTGCCTGGCCCGGTCGGGGAAACCAACCGCTATGCACTGCACCCGCGCGGGGCCGTGCTGCTGATCCCGGCTACCGCGCAGGGCCTTACCGTCCAGACCGGCGCTGCGCTGGCGCAAGGCAATGGCGCAACCATCGTCTGGCCCGGCAACCGGCCTGCCCTGCCGCCGATAGTGGCCAACCGCCTGACCTGGCTGACCGATTTGCCGGCCACTGCCGATTGCGCCGCCGTGCTGGTGGAAGCCGCAACACCCGACCTGCTGCCGCGCCTCGCTGCCATGGCCGGGCCGATCCCCATCGTGCAGGCCGCCGATGCAAGCGGCCGCTATCGCCGCGACTGGCTGGTGGAGGAAGTATCGACGTCGATCAACGTCACCGCGGCTGGCGGCAATGCCAGCCTGATGGCGATGGTCTGATGGCCACCTTGTCCACCATAAACACCCCGGCACTCGTCCTGGATCGCAGCATTGCCGCCCGCAATATGGCGCGCATGCAGGGCCATCTGGCCGGCGTCGCCCCCAGCGTGCTGTTCCGCCCGCATCTGAAAACCGCCAAGAGCATCGCGGTCGCCGAGATGCTGTTCGACGGCGCCCGCCACCCCATCACCGTTTCCACTCTGAAGGAGGCGGAGCTGTTCGGCGCGGCTGGCTTCACTGATATTCTCTACGCTGTCGGCCTGTCCCCGCAGAAGATCGCGCCGGTGCAG
>JAIXQM010000201.1 GCA_027485735.1 Sphingomonadales bacterium
ACGGCAATGGCGCCGGCTTCGTCATCGCCGCGCGCCAGCACCGTGCCAAAGCCACCGGCGCTGTTGACCCGGCGGATCAGCGCATCGACCCGCACCCGGCTGGCCAGCCGGGGCAGAGGGCCATCTTCATGCACGTCAGGCGGCGACGGCCGCTTGGCCCGACAAGGCGGCCATCATGGCTTCGGCGGTACCGGCGGCACGCAGCGCCGGCACCGATTCAGGATCGCGCAGCGCCCGGCTGATGCGGGCAAGGGCCTTCAGATGATCCGCGCCCGCGCCTTCGGGCGACAGCAGCAGCACCAGAAGATCAACGGGCTGGCCATCAACGGCGCCCCAGTCGATCGGCTGCGGCAGCCTTGCCACCAGCGCCACACAATCGGGCAGGCCGGCCAGCCGCGCATGCGGAATGGCCACGCCGCCGCCGAACCCGGTGGGGCCCAGCGCCTCGCGGGTGCGCAGGCGTTCGTGGATGAGCAGGGCAGACTGGCCCACCAGATCAGCGGAATGGCGGGCCAGCGTCAACAATGCCGCATCTTTGGACAGCACCGGCAGTTCGGGAATCACCCCGCCGGTCGGCACCAACCCGGCGAAGCCAGGAGCCTGAGATACTGCATTCATCGCCGTTCTATCCTGCCAGTGCGATTTCGCGCGGGCGGGCGGCAGCATCGGCACGAGGTTCGACCCAGCCAATGGTGCCGTCTTCCCGGCGATAGACCATGTTATGCGCGCCGGTGGCGCTGTTGACGAACAACAAGGCTGTCGTGTTGCGCAAGTCAAGCATCATCACGGCATCACTGACGCTGGTGGTGGGAATATCGACCCGGGTTTCAGCGATGATCAGCGGCGCATCGCCTTCCGGTTCAGCATCTTCGGGCGCTGCAGCAAACACCTTGTATTCGGCATTATCGAGCGGTTGCAGTTCGGCCAGCGGCGGTGCAGTCCGCCCGGCGGCCGGGGAGTGCCGATCCTTCAGCCGGCGCATGTAACGGCGCAGTTGCTTATCGATGCGTTCGGCGGCGGCATCGAAGGCAATATGCGCATCACCGGCGCGTGCCGATCCCTTCAGGATCAGGTCGGCCATCACATGCATGACGATATCGCACGCGAAATGGCCATATGGGGCCGGGCCCAGCGTGACATGGGCAGAGAGGGCGCGCGGGAAATATTTCGCCACCATCGCACTCAATCGTTCGCGCACATGATCGCCAAAGGCAGCCCCGGTATCAACCTGGTGCCCTGAAATCCGGATATCCATGTTTCTTGTCTCCTCACTCGGCCGTGCACACCGTCAATGGTGTCACGACAGCCAGAGCGGGTCCTTCAGGCCGGCCACGAAACTGGCATGCCGCGCCAACTCCTCCTCGCTGGCATTGTGGGCCCGTGCGGCCAGACTCACCCGCTCGTAAGGAGTGTCGTCCCCAGCCGTGTCGGTTGCAAGGTCGAATCCGATCTGCCGGCCTCCGGTCAACTCGATATAGACACGGGCGAGCAGTTCGGCATCGAGGAGTGCGCCATGCTTGGTGCGTGCTGAAAGATCAATGCCATAGCGGGTGCACAGCGCATCCAGCGTGTGCTTGGCGCCCGGGTTGGCCTTGCGGCTGATCTCCAGCGTGTCGATGGCGCGGGTCATCGGGACGATCGGCATCCCGGCACGTTTCAATTCCCAGTTGAGGAACTCCATGTCGAAGGCGGCATTGTGGGCGACCAGCGGCGCATCCCCGATGAATTCCAGGAAGCCGTCGACCACCTGTTCAAAGATGGGCTGCCCGGTGAGAAAGTCGCTCGATAGCCCATGCACGCGCTCCGCATCCTTGGGCATCGGTCGCTGCGGATCGACATAAGTGTGGAAGGTGCGGCCCGTCACCATGCGGTTGATCATCTCCACCGCACCGATCTCGACGATTCGATGGCCATCCCCTGGCATGATGCCGGTGGTTTCCGTGTCCCAGACGATTTCGCGCATGGGCCCCATGTAGCGATTGGGCGGCGCGGGGCAAGCCTTAGAGGCCGTCAACCAGCTGTTTCACTTCCAGCCACGTCTCGCGCCGACCGCGCCCGGTTTCGATCACCACATCCGCCAGCGCGCGCTTTTCGCGATCGGGCATCTGGCCTTTCAATATGCCGGCGAATTTCTCACGCGTCATGCCCGGCCGGGCCAGCACGCGGGCGCGCTGAACGCGATAAGGCGCGGAGACCACCACTGTCATGTGGCAGCGCCGCCAGCCGCCCTTTTCAAACAGCAAGGGCACATCTAGCACGATGGCGGGCTTCAAGCGGTGCGCGCCCAGGAATTCGCTCTGCGCCTCGGCCACCAACGGGTGGAGGATCCGTTCCAACGCGCGAAGTTTGGTGTGATCGCCGAACACGGCGGCGCCGAGTTTCTCGCGGTGCAGGCCGCCATCATGCGTTGTTCCGGGAAACAGTTCCTCGATCGCCGCCAGCGCCCGCCCGCCTGGGCCCTGGACGCGCCGCACTTCGGCATCGGCATCGAACACCGGCACGCCCAGCTTGCGGAACATCGCGGCCACGGTGGATTTGCCCATGCCGATGGAACCGGTGAGGCCGATGATGATGGTGCGGCTCATTTGGTCAGCATGGCTCGCAGTTCGCCATCATAGCGGCGTGGCGGATCGGCCCCGTAAAACAAGCGGAATGCCTCGGCGGCCTGGCCGATGAGCATGTCGAGCCCATCGATGGTGATCAGGCCGCGCGCATGGGCAGCGGCCAGCAACGGCGTTTCCAACGGCACATAGACGGCATCGAACACCACGGCATCCGCCGGCAACGCTGAAAGATTGATCTTGAGCTCGGGCTGGCCCGCCATCCCCAGCGTCGTGGCGTTGAATACCAGCCCGGTATCGGCGGGCGGCACATCGCCCATCGCCATCACGCCACCCGGCAACCCGGATGCGGCCAGCAAGGCGCCCGCCGCATTGTAATTGCGCGCCATCACCCACAAGGCCGAAGCGCCGCTGTCGCGCGCAGCGGCGGCAGCAGCCCGTGCCGCGCCACCACTGCCAATCACCAGCACCGGACGCCCGGCCATGATCGCGCCGGCCGGGCCGATGATCCCTGCGGCATCAGTGTTATGCCCGATCAGCCGGTGATCATTGCCGACCACAATGGTGTTGACCGCGCCCACCGCCACTGCCTCCGGCGCCAGGCCATCCAAGTGCGCCATGACCGCCAACTTGTGCGGCACCGTCACGTTGACACCGCGCAAGCCCATCACGGGCAGCGCCCGCACGAACGTGCCCAGCTGTTCGGGCCGCACCGGAAAGCGGCTGTAATCACCATCCAGGCCCAGCTTGCCAAGCCAAAAGCGGTGGATCAGCGGCGATTTCGAATGGCTGATCGGCCAGCCGATCACGCCGGCAACGGCAGGTTCCCTCATGCGGCCAGCACTCCCCTGACCCGCAGATAATCCAGAACGGCAAGCAGCGGGAGACCCCGAATCACGAACTGATCACCATCAACGCGCGAGAACAGCTGGGCGCCCAGCGCTTCGATGCGATAGCAGCCAACGCAACCAAGCACGGCATCGCCTTCTGCATCTAGATAGGCGCTGATGAAATCATCGCTCAGCCGCCGCATCGTCAGCTTCGCCGCGCCGGCGCTGCGCCACACGGGCTTGCCGGCCTCGCAGATCACCGCGGCGGAAATCAGCCGATGGGTGGTGCCGGCTAGCTGGCGCAACTGCACCTCGGCGCGCGGACGGGTTTCCGGCTTGGCGATCATGGCGCCGTCGGCAGTGATTACCACGCTGTCTGCCCCCAACACCAACGCGCCGGGGTGCTGGCGGCTGATCTTCAACGACTTCACTTCGGCGAGCGCATCGGCAATGCGTTCGGGGCTGGCCTGTTCCGCCATAAGCCCGGCCGTGATCGCCTCTTCATCGACATGGGCCGGCAAGGCTTCGTGCGTCACGCCCGCTGCGTGCAACATCGCCCGCCGCGCGGCTGACTGGCTGGCCAGCACCAGCATCATGCCTGCTTCTCCAACCGCGCCTGATGCAAGTTGATGATGGCCGCCGCTGTCTCTTCGATGCTGCGACGGGTGACGTCGATCACCGGAATATCATGATCAGCAAACAGCCGGCGAGCAAAGGCGACTTCGGCCTCGATCCGCTCGACGTCGACATAGTCTGTGTCTGGCGTCTGGCCCAGGGTAAGCAGCCGGTTGCGGCGGATGGATTGCAGCCGGTCGGGCGCTGTGGTCAGGCCAACCAGCAACGGGCCCTTGACCGTCCACACATGAGGCGCCGGCGGTGATTGCGGCACCAGCGGGATATTGGCCGTCTTGTAGCCGCGGTTGGCCAAGTAGATTGAGGTGGGCGTTTTCGAGGTGCGCGACACGCCCAGCAAGAGGATATCGGCCTCTTCCAGCTCCTCGAGGCCGGTCTGGGCGCCATCATCATGCACCATCGTGTAGTTGATGGCATCGACCCGGCGGAAATAGGCCTGATCCATCACATGCTGGCGCCCCGGCCGGCGGGTGGCCGCCTGACCGAGCAGTTCCGACAGCGCCGAAATGGTGGGATCCAGCGGTGACACCATCGGCAGGCCCAGCGTGGCACAGCGCATTTCCAGCCGATCGCGTACCAAGCCATCAACCAGCGTGTAGATAACCAGCCCCGGCTTTTTCGCCACTTCCTCGATGATGCGATCAAGATGGCCTTCGCTGCGCACCATTGGCCAGAAATGCTTCACGGCCTGCGCACCTTCGAATCGGGCCAGGCTGGCCTTGGCCACCGATTCCAGCGTTTCGCCGGTGGAATCGCTGATCAGATGCAGGTGCAGCACGTCTGGCATGGTCACGCCTGACCCTGCCGGCAACAATTGCCGCCCATGACTCTGTGGATAAGCATCAGGGCAAAGCGTTAACGCTGCTGTGGAGCATCCGGCAAGCGACAATTCCACGGAACTACCCCGCGACCACGGGCGGATTCATCAGAGTGCGAACATATGCACAGCCTGACCTGTGGAAAACGGGGATGATCGCTACGACTCGCGCGATTCCGGCGAGTCGTAGCGATCCTTCCCTGTGGATCAAACGGCTGAACCGATTTTATCCCCACGATTCCGCCCCCTACTACTACCAGCAATTTTTAAGTTTAATTTTAGATCTGGTTGAAAGGCGTCAGGCCACGCTGCGGGCTTGACCGGGGCGACGGGGCACAGGCAAGGAAGCGGCATGGCTGATCAACTTCATCAGGATCCCCCGCTGCTCGCCGTGCTGAAGGGCGAACGTCGCGACCCGCCGCCCGTCTGGCTGATGCGCCAAGCTGGGCGTTATCTGCCGGAATATCGCGCCTTGCGGGCCGAAAAGGGCGGCTTCCTCGAATTGGTGTACGACAGCGATGCCGCGGCCGAGATCACCATCCAGCCGCTCAAGCGCTTTGGCATGGATGGTGCCATCCTGTTTTCCGACATCCTGATCGTCCCGCACGCCATGGGCCAAGGCCTCAGCTTCGGCCCCGGCGAAGGCCCGCAGCTGACTCCGGCGCTGCACGATGGCGATTTTTCCCATCTAGAGCCCAATCCGCTGCATTTCGCCAAGATCTATGAAACCGTCGCCAAGGTGCGCAAGGCCATTGATCCATCGGTGACGATGCTGGGTTTTGCCGGCAGCCCATGGACGATCGCGACCTACATGGTCGCAGGCCATGGCAGCAAAGATCAGGCCGAAACCCGCCGTCTGGCCTACAAGGATCCGGCGCGCTTCCAAGCGTTGATCGATCGCATCGTGGTAGTGACGGTGGATTATCTTTCGGGCCAGATCGAAGCCGGCGCACAGGCCATCCAGTTGTTTGACAGCTGGGCCGGCACGCTTTCGCCAGCGCAGTTCGAACGCTGGGTGATTGCGCCCAATGCCGATATCGTTGGCCGCCTGATGGTGCGCCATCCGGATGTGCCGATCATCGGTTTCCCCAAGGGTGCGGGCGCCAAGCTTGCAGCCTATGCCGCTGAAACCGGGGTTGATGCCGTGGGCTTGGATGAGACCGTTGATCCGGCTTGGGCTGATACCATGCTGCCGCCAGACATGCCGGTGCAAGGCAATCTTGATCCGCTGGCGCTGATCGCCGGCGGCGAAGCGCTGGAACAGGCCGTGACGCGCATCCGCCACGCGCTGTCTGGTCGTCCGCACATCTTCAACCTTGGCCATGGCATCTTGCAGGACACGCCGATCGAGCATGTCGAGCATCTGTTCGCGCTGCTCAAGAAGCCGCTCTGAATCATGACGGATTGGGGCGTCGGCTGGCTGGGCGAAGCCTATCTGTGGGTGAAGGCACTGCACGTCGCATTCGTCATCTTCTGGATGGCGGGCCTGTTCATGATCCCGCGCTTCCTGGTCTATTGGCACCCGGTCGAGCCTGCTGCGGCTGAATCTGCTCTTTGGGATGAACGCTGCCGCCGTTTGCGCCGTATCATCCTGTCTCCTGCCATGGTTATTAGCTGGATTGCAGGGTTATCGCTGGGCTTTCACCTTGGCTGGCCGCTGTGGCTGGTGGTTAAGTTCGGCTTTGTGTGCCTGCTCACCTGGTTCCACCATTGGAGTGTGGTTATGGCAAAGCGTTTCGCCGCCGGCGAACGCCCGGTGACCGAAAAGCGGCTGCGGCTCATGAATGAGATTCCCTCGCT
>JAIXQM010000130.1 GCA_027485735.1 Sphingomonadales bacterium
CCGGTGTTTTCGGCGGTCACCGCGATGATGGGATCGGGCGGATAGGCGCCGACGAAGCGGATATCGCCGCGGGTGAGCTGAAAACGCTTGCCGGCAAAATCATAATCGCCGCGCACCAGTTGCACGCGGCCAAAGAGTTCCGGCGTGGTGGCACCGCCGCGCAGCCGCACATCGGCCTGCCATTCCGAATTGATACCCATGCCGGTGACCAGCAGGCGGCGATCGGCCTTGATATTAAGATTGAACAGCCAGCGCGTGGGAGCAACATATTGCACCGTGCGCCGGCCGAGCACGCGGGTGTTCTTCTCGGTCACCTGCAGCACCGGCACATCGGCCACGGCGGTGCGCCCCACCCGATAATCGGCGCGCGACAGGGTGAGCGTCCCCGAAACGACGCCGCCATATTCGTCGGTCGCCAACCGGATATTGCCGCTGCCAGTGGCGGAAAGATCATCGCGGCCCAGGATGGCGGCGTTGGTCACCACCATGCGGATATCCATCGGGAAGGCGCGTTCATAGCTCAGATCGATGTTGCCCGATCCGCTGATGCTGCCTTGGCCGGATTTCCCGGTAAAGCGCGTGAGTTCCAGTTTCGACGCGGTGAAGCGGGCATCCAGGCTGACATCGGTGGCCACCGCACCCAACAAGGGCGCTTCCACCCGGCCACCGGTGCCGCGGATCCGGCCTGCGACCTGCGGATCGCCCAGCGTGCCTGATACATCGGCAGCAACCTGCACCGCCCCGCGCACATCCAGCGCGGTGAGGCCGGACAGACCCCACAGATCCTGCGCCGGCCCGGCATAGCGCAATTGGCCAGTGACGCTGGCATCGAACAGGCGGGAAACAAGGTCAGCATCGCCGGCCGGGATCGGGCCCAATCGGGCTTGGGCACGGCCTTCCACCTTGCCGGCACGCACGATCACCGCGCGCATCACCGTGCCACCGGCACCCAGTGCGGCGTTGAGTCCAACGTCGATCGGGGTGGACGTGGAGGTGATGTTGCTGCGCGACAGGCCGTTCAGGCGCAAGGCCGCCGTGCCGGTGGGGGCGGCATCGCCGGCCTGGGCCAGCGCTAGCGTGCCCGAAACCCGCCCGGCCAGATTGAGCGTGGGATAGGCCAAGCCCACCATCTGCAGCGATACCTTGTCGAGCCGGGCGTTGAGCCGCTTCGTCTCGCCCCAATCGCCGGCCAATTCGGCATTGCCGAGTGCGCTGGTCAGCGTAACGGGCGCGAGGTGCCAGCCGGCACCATCGCGGGTGATCACCGCGGGCCCGGCCAGTTTGGCCGCACGGCCATCATATTCGCCGCCGCCGCTGATCTGCCAGCGGTTGGGCGCGATGGCGCCGGTGAAGGCGAGGTTGAAGGCCTCGCCGCTGTTGCCGGCAATAACCAGGCTTGCGGTGCCGGAACCACCCTTCATCTGCAGTGTGCCTGTGGCCTTTTCCACTGCCAGATTGCCCCGTTCCAATCCGGCCAGATCGAGCGCGGCATCGATATCGGGGCCGCTGGCCGGCAGCAGCACCCGGGCGGCCAGCCGCAGCCGGTCAACCGTGATCGGCGTTGAAAAAGGCAGGTTGAGTGAGTCGCCGGCCACGGCCAGTTCCGCCAACTGCACGGCGCCAGCGGCAGACAGTTTGGCGCTGCCCGTGAGGCCCTTGCCGGCCAGCGCCAGCGTGCCGGCGAACGGCCCGGCAGCGGACTGGTCCAGCCGGCCGCTGGCGAAAAACTCCGCCGCCGCCAGCCGGTCAACATCGATTCGCAGCACAGGCGACAGGCTGATATCGGCCTTCAAGGTGACTGGCCCCAACCCCGATTGCGCATCACCATCCACCCGCCAGCCATCGCCAGCCGGATCGATGCGGGCGGCCACGGCGGTGAGGCCATAGCCGGGTTTCGCCAGCCGGGCGGTGAAATGCGGCGCAGCGATAGTGCCTTCGCCATCAAGCGCGAACGGGCCCCAATCGAGACTTTTGCCGGTGGAGGCGAGCGTGAAGCGGCCATTTGCCCAACCAGCGCGGCCCGCGGCGGCCAGTTTTGGCGATGACAGCGCCAGATCCGACAGGGCAACGGCCAGGCCGGGCAGCAGCGCAAAACGCCCGCCCAGCGTGAGGCCGCCGCCGGTAATGTGGGTGAGCCCGCCGGCGGGCGGGCGCGCTGCGATCAGGCGGAAATCGCCGCTGCCGGCAACGCTCCGGTTGGCGCCAGGTTTCAGATTGGCGCGGAAGGTCGCGTCAGCAACGCCCAGCTGTGGCAGCGCCCAACCGCGCACATCGCCCGCCGCGCTGAGCCCCCAGGCGCTGGTGGCCGGCACGAACGACAGGCCAATGCGGGCTGCCAATGGCCCACTGGCCAGCTTCAGATCATTGGCTTGCAACTGGCCCTTGGCATAAGCCAGCCGGCCTTCGGCGCGCCATTTTCCAGCCAAGGGCTTCAAATTGTCGGGCAAGCCGGTGAGGCCTGTAGCGGTGGCAACCAATGGGGCTGACAGGCCCGTTTCGTTCAGATCGGCGATCCCGGCCACAGACAGACCGTTCAGCGCCAGCCCGCCTGGCAGCGCCAGCCGCTTTGCCAGCAGCCGCGCATCGATGATGGGCGCCAGCAGCGGGCCAGCCAAGCGCGCGGTGAGCAGGCCGCCGTCAACGCCCCAACCCTTGGCGAGCGCGCTGCCCTCCGCCAAGCTCAGCCGTATGTCGGCTTCGGTCCAGCGTTCTTCGGCACGGTCGATCCGGCCAGCCAGGCGGCCGGTGAACTGCCTGCCATCAGCCGTGAGTTTCAGTCGGGTGAGATCGCCATCGGGCACCACTTCGGCCACCACGGCCAACCCGCCGGCCAGCGCCTCTTTCGCAGCGCCACCCAACAGCGGCACCGGATCGATGCGCCCGCGCGCCCCCAACGCCCCGGCCTTGCCCGCCAGCGCCAGATCGGCCAGCGGCGCGGAACCCAGGCTGGCCACCAACTGCCCGGTCCAATCGCGCCAGCGCCCGCGCCCGGTGGCGGTGGCATTGAG
>JAIXQM010000064.1 GCA_027485735.1 Sphingomonadales bacterium
CGCCTGATCACGTTGGGCACTGTCACCGCCAATAGCGAGGAATTCGGCGGCAAGGTGCCAATCCCGGCGCCGGCTGAACTCGGCGATCTGGCCGGGCTGGCCGCAGGCTTCAAGGCGCCCATCGCGATGATTGACGGCAAGCCGTTCAAGCCCGGCAAGGCTTATAAAGACAGCAAGCTGGCGTGCATGATCATGAACCGCGAGTTCCACAAGCGCTGGGGCGATACCGGCATCGTGTTCAACACGCTCTATCCCGGCTGCGTCGCTGATACCGCGCTGTTCCGCGACACGCCGCAAGCCTTCCGTACGATCTTCCCGTGGTTTCAAAAGAACATCACCAAGGGCTATGTGTCCCAGCCACTGGCCGGGGACCGCACCGCGCAGGTGATCGCCGATCCCGCCTTCGCCAGCCAATCCGGCGTGCACTGGAGCTGGGGCAACCGCCAGAAGCAAGGCCGCATGCCGTTCGCGCAGCCGCTGTCGGCGCGCGGCACCAACGAGGCGCGCAACGAGCGCCTGTGGGACCTGACATTGAAGGCGGTGGGGCTGGCCTGAGCCGGCCCCTCAACCCTCCTTCGTCTCGCCCTTCTCCGGCACGAGCCCATAACGCGCCACCAGCGTCCACACATGCGGCGGGATCATGTTCTTCATCATGCCCGGCGCTTCACGGCGCAGGTGCAGGATGGTCTCGATCGCCTTCATCTCGACGCGCGTGCGGGCGAATTCCTTGCCCTTGGGGCCGACCAGCGGCATCAATTTGCCCACGATCGGCCGCACCCATTTCGGCATGCGGCGCAATGGCAAGCCGCCGGCGGCGCGCTCGGTATTGGCCATGAAACCCTTTACTGGGCCGGCACGCTTTGACCCATCGGGCTTGCCATTGTCGTCAGGCTCGGTGAGCGCCACTTCGTCCCCGAGCAGGCCGAGCAGTTCGGCGCCGCGATCATTGCGGATCAGCAGCCATTGCTCCCCGGTGCCGCCCATATAGCCGACGGTGATATCGGCAAGACTGTTGGTGTAATCCACGCAGGTGCGGCAGGTGAGCGGGAAGAAATCCGGCCGCAGATCAGACAGCGGCAACATCAGGAACGGCACTTCCTTGCGCTTGCCGTCGTCGAACCGCAGCTCGACATGATAATTCGCCTTGAATTCCAGATAAGTGATGCTGTCCGGCTTGTCAGAGAGCAGTGCCAGGAATTCGTGGAAATTCGCGGTGGTCGTGTTGTCGCTGCACGGCGTGCCGATCACATAGATGCGCTCGAAGCCGAGCTTGGCCTCCAGCCGGCGCAGCGCGTGGATCTGGCAGGGGATGCCGATGATGCCGATGCGCTTGAAGCCCGCCGCCCGTGCCGGCTCCAGCAACGCCAGCAGCGGCGCATAGCCCATCCGCATGCCGCGCACCTGGGCCATGGCTTCGGCTTTCGTCACCATGACGGGGCGCGGCTTCCACTTGTCATCCGGGTCGGGCGCCATGGTCAGGATGGCTTCGACCGCGCCCGTCTCCAGCAGCCGCTCGCCCAGTCGGCTGGTGATGCCGGTCCATTGCGCGCCTTCACTCGGCTGCTTCAACCGGGCTTTCGCCATGCGCTGGAACGGGCCGAAAAACAGCTCATCGGGGCGCGATTCATCACGGGCGCGGCCATGCACGGCGGCTTCCATTGCGGCATAATCCGGCTTGATGAACTGGCAGGCGGTGCCGCAATCGGTGGGGGTAGACGAGCGCGACACGCCGCAATCGGTGCACAGCCCGCGCGGCGCAGCAGGCGCAAATTCAGGCGCGATCAGGCCGGAAACAGTCTCGGTCACTTCGGTCCCCACTTCACACTGCACCCCTGCCTGTGCGGCTGTTAGCGCCTCAAAGCTCACATCCGCAAGGGAGATGCATAACCGGTCAATTCGAGATAGCCGCGCCCGCCCGGCACGGTCACGGCGCCTTCCCAATAGACTGGCCCGCCGCTCATCCGGCTGTCCAGTTCCTGATCCGCCATTATCGGCGTCACCGGCAGTTCGCGCCATTTGCCCCCAACCCGCAGCGCAACCACGGGCCGCACCGGCCAGCGCGCCTTGCTGCGCGGGGATTGCCACCAGCCGCCGGCCTGCCAGCGCACGTCTTGCGGCGCGAGCACGGTCAGCCGGCCCTCCTTGCTGCGATGGCTGCCGCCGGCCCACAGCGCGCCGCCTTTCCCATCCCGCATCCGAAACAAGGTGACGGCGCTGCCATCATCCATGTTGAGGCCCAGCCAGTCCCAGCCCACGGCGCGGGCGTTCATCAGCGTGCTCGACCATTCGCGGTCCAACCAAGCGGCGCCGGTCACCACCTGCCCGTCCAACCGCCCGGCAACAGCCAGATGCGGCCAACTGTAATAATGGCTGGCCTCGCCCACGCCCGGCCCCTTGCGGCTGAAGCCGGCTTCCCCTTGCAGGATCACGGGCTGCGTTGGCGTGAAGGCCAGATCGAAGGCAAAGCCATCCCCGGCCAGTTTCGCATGCAATTTGCCATCCTTGCCGCGCCACAGACGCCAATCGTCGAGCGTCACATCCATGTCGCCCACGCGTGCATTGGCGAGGCCAAAGCCGGCGCGCGCGATGCGGGCGGCGTGGCGCAGCTTGCCCTGCGCCGGATCGGCGAGCGCGGCATGCGCAAAGATCACCTGGCGCGGCACAAAGCTGGAAGGGTTGGCCGTGTCGATATCCGGCCGCGTGCGGAAGAAGGTGATCTGGAACCCCTTCCTACCCTGTGCCGTGTTCAGCCAGCCGGTGACATACCACCATTCAGTGCGGAAATCGGGATGCGCGCCATGATCGGTCGGGAAGCGCAGCGGCACGCCCGGCCGCACCGGCGCGAACGTCGCCGCCAGCAGCAGTGGAGCCAAGAGGAGGAGCAAAAGCCGAAGCATCACCAATCCGCCCGCACCGCCAGCAGGGCACGCTTGCCCAGCGCCCGCCGCCCTGCAACCACCGCCGTGCCGCCCGCGCAGGCCACCAGCGCCGCCACCAGCCCGGCCAGCAGCGGCCACGGCAGCGCAAGGTCCATCGTCCAGTGGAAGCTCTGCGGGTTGACGACGCGCACCAGCACCAGCGCCATCACCAAGCCCAGCGACAGGCCGGAAAGCGCGCCGATCAGGCCCAGCCCGGCGCCTTCCAGCCCCAGCATCTGCAATATCTGCCGGCGCGGCACCCCAACATGGCGCAACATGCCAAACTCGCGCATCCGCGCCAGCACCTGCGCCGAAAAGCTGGTCGCCACCCCAATGAGCCCGATGATGATGGCGATGGCTTCGAGCGCATAGGTGACAGCGAAACTGCGATCGAAAATGGTCAGCGCCACGGCCCGCATCTCCGCCGGCCGGCCAAACTGGGCCTGGCCCTGCACCGCCACCGGCAGCGCCGCCTGCAAGGCTTCTTGCACCGCGCGCGCGTCGGCGCCGGGTTTCAGATCAAAGGCGGCTTCCGTCGCGGTCGCATCGCCGGTGAAGCGGCGATAGTCCTCAAGCGGTACGACAATCGCCCCCCATTGCCGGGCATAATCACGCCAGGTGCCGGCCACGAACAGCCGGCGCGGCACCCCGCCGATCACCAGTTCATGCACCTCGCCCTGCCGCCAACCATAAAGCCAGGCCAAAGGTTCCGAGATCAGCGCGCGGGTGGTGCCAGGGGGCGTTGACGCATCCGTTTCGGCAATCAAGGGCACCGATGCATGGCCGCCCTGCGCCATCACCGCCACCGCCGGCCGCGCCGGATCGATCCGCACCGAAATCACCCGCTGGAACTGCACATGCGCCAGCCCCGGCACCGCCGCCAGCCGCGCCTGATCGGCCGGGGCCAGGCCGCCCGCCTCCGCACCTTCCAGATGCAGGTAGAGATCAGACGGCAGCACCGCCACCAGCCAATCATCCACGCTCTGCCGGAAACTGGCGACCATAACCGCCATCGCCACCATCAGCGCGGTGGACGCCACGATCCCGGACAACGCCAGCCCGGCGGCCTGCGGCACACCCCACAGCCGCCGCACCGCCAGATCGAGCGGCAACCATGTGGCTCCCCGCCGGGCCAGCGGTGCCAGCAACAGCCGCGCCAGCGCCGGCATCAACGCCACGCCCCCGGCCAACAGCAACGCCATCGCGGCATAGCCCAGCAGCGGCAAACCAAACACCGGCGGGCCCAGCGCCGCCAATCCACCCGCCGCCAGCAACATAAGGCTGGGCCTGGCGCGCGGTGCCTTCGCCGGATCAGGCGCATCGCCCAGTCCCTTCAGCGCCTGCGCCGGGGCGGTGCGGGCGGCGGCCAATGCCGGCGAAATGCTGCCGGCCAGTGCCGTCGCCAGGCCCAGCCCGCCAAACAGCAACGCAGCGGGCAGATCAAAGCCCAGCCGCGCCTGCGTTCGGCTGAAATAGCCGCCGCCCAGATCCCCGCCGAACTGCTCCACCACCAGGGTCGCCAGCCCATAACCCAGCGCCACGCCGATCACGGCGCCGGCCACACCCAGCAGCAGGCCCTCGGCCAGCAATTGCCGCACCAACCCCGCCCTCGGCAAACCCAAGACGCTCAGCAGCGCAAATTGCGGCCGCCGCCGCGCCACGCTGAGCGCCTGCGCCGACCACACCAGGAAGCCACCGGTGAGCAGCGCCACCAACGCCAGCATGCCCAGATTCACCCGATAGGCGCGGCTCAGCGCATCGGCGCGGCTCGCCTCGGCCTCCGGCGTTGCCAGCACGGCATCGGCGGGCAACACCGCCTGCACCGCCGCGCGCGCGCCGGCGCCGTCCGCCAGTTTTAGATCAAGCCGGTGCAGCCGCCCCATCTGGCCAAAGCGCCACTGCGCCTCCGAAATGTCGATGACTGCGATCTGGGCGTCATCGCCCGCTGCCGCCAGCCGTCCCATCACCCTGAACTGCGCCTGACGCCCGGCCGCCGTCAGCGTGAAGGCGTCGCCCGGCTGCAACCCGGTGGCACGCTGTAACGCCGGCGAGAGCCAAACGGCATCGCCTTGCCACGCCGGGCGGCTGCCCACGCCGGACTGGCCCGACCGCGACAGGCCCACGAGCCCCGGCGTCACGCTCATCGCCCGCAGCGGATCAAGCCCGATCAGCGTGAACCGGCTGCCTTTTGCGCTTGATCCCGGCCGCGCCAGCTTGCCCCAGCTGGCGGTCAATTCCACCACCGGGCTGATCGCCTGCACTGCGGGCAACCGCGCCAGCCTGGGATAAAGCCCCTCATCCAGCCCGGCCGCTGATCGTGCCCGCACCGCCACATCGGCCCGGCCCTGCACGCTCGCCACCGCGCGACCGAAACTGGCCAGCGCCGCACTGTTCACCATGTGCACCGCAAAGCCCAACGCCACGCCCACCGCAATCGCCAGCACGGCCAGGCCCATCCGCACCGGATGCGCGCGCCATTCGCCGGAAAGAATCCAGAGCGTTGGCAGCCAGCGGGTTGGCACCCAGTTTTGCATCAAGCCGGAACGAGGCCGCTGGCCGAAAGCTGCAACACGCGATCGGCTGCTGCCGCCACCATCTCGCTATGGGTGACGATCAGCACAGCCGCCTGGCGATCACGCGCCTCGCTCAGAAGCAGATCGAGGATGCGCCCCGCCGTTTCGGGATCGAGATTGCCGGTGGGCTCATCGGCGAGCACCAGGCCGGGGCGATGCACCAGCGCGCGCGCAATGGCGACGCGCTGCAGCTCCCCGCCCGACAGTACCGCCGGCCAATCGCCCCCGCGCCCGGCCAGGCCCACGTCCGCAAGCACGATTTCGGCCCGGGCCAGTGCATCGGCGGCGTTCATCCCTGCCAGCAGGCAGGGCAGTGCCACGTTGCGCGCCAGGGAAAGGTGCGGCAGCACATGGAAGGCCTGGAAAACGAAGCCCAACGCCGACGCGCGCAGCTTCGCCCGTTCCGGTTCGGCCAGCGCCGCCACATCGCGGCCACCAATCAGCACCTCGCCGGCATCGGCTGCATCCAGCCCGGCAATAACGTTCAGCAGGGTGGATTTTCCCACCCCGGATTCGCCGGTAATCGCCACCACTTCGCCCGGCGTCAGGGCGATATTCACCCCCGAAAACAGGCTGCGCCGCCCGCCACCGGCCAGCGGCACGGCGCGGGCAAGTCCGGTGGCTGCCAAAACAGAGGTAGCCACCGCCGGGCCGGCGGAGGGGGTGTCGGATCGCATGACAGGGCTTTAACCCAGATGCCTGCGATTGTTAGCCGGGTGTGGCGACGTGCCCTGCCCCGGCGACCACCTCACGCCTGCTTGGTGAACAGATTTTCCGGGTGACGCATCGCCTTGAATTCCAGCGCGTTGCCGGCTGGATCAAAGAGGAAGAACGTGCCCTGTTCCCCCGGCTTGCCGGCAAAGCGCACATGCGGTTCCATTTCAAACGCCAGGCCGGCGTGACGAATGCGGTTGCCCAGCGCTTCCCAGCCGGCCCAATCCATCACCAGGCCGAAGTGCGGCACGGGCACGCTGTCACCATCAACCGGGTTGCGGTGGATCGCCGATTTCGGCGCCTTGTGCACCACCAACTGGTGGCCGTGGAAATCGAAATCGATCCAGGTTTCCGAAGACCGGCCTTCGGGGCAGCCCAGCACGGCCCCATAGAATTGGCGGGCAGCCGCAAGGTCATCAACCGGGATCGCAAGGTGGAAGGGATTCAAGGCGTTTCTCCATTCAAAGCGGCAAGCTGGTGGGCGCGGGCTAGCACCTTGCGGCTGGCCAAAGCCATCGGGCCCCCATCGGTGGCCAGCAAGGGGTGATCGGCGGGCAACGGCGGCAGTTCGGGGCAATCGATCGGCCCCACTACCGTCACCTCGCCATAATGGTCAGGCCGCAGCAACCAGTTCATCACGGCCAACAATCTTGTGGTGACGCCCAGCGCCTCCATTGATGCGGCCAGCCGCGGCTCAGGCAGCAATTCCTCGCGCCACAGCCGGCCCGGCCCGTCAAACCAGCGGCGGGCGGCTTCAGAAACGGCGATGGTATCGCGATACAGCGCATCAAGATGATCGCGCAGCGGCACCACGCGCCGCGTCTTGCGACCTCTTGAAACCGCACCAACGCTGCCCAAATTGACATTGCCGACGCTGCCAGAAGGGGCGTCGGCGCCTCCCGGCCCATGGTGGGCGGGATCAACGGCATCATTGCTTGAAGAGGATTTTGCCATGCGTGGATTTGATATCTCTCCCTTGCTGCGTTCGTCCATCGGATTCGAGAATCTGAACCGATTGGTGGAACTGGCCGGGCGCGTCGAACCCGGCGACGCCTACCCCCCGTACAATATCGAAAAGCTGGGCGACGGCGCCTATCGCATCCAGATGGCGGTGGCCGGTTTCGGCCGCCATGAACTGGACATCACGGTGCAGGAAAACATGCTGATCGTGGTCGGCCAGGCCGCGCCGGAAGCCGATGCAAAGGAACGCCTGTTCCTGCACCGCGGCATCGCCAAGCGCGCCTTTGAACGCCGCTTCCAACTGGCCGACACCATCAAGGTGACCGGCGCCGGATTCGAGAACGGCCTGCTCAATATCGAGCTGGTGCGCGAGATTCCGGAGCACAAGAAACCGCGCAAGGTGGAGATCGGCGCTGCGGTTGATCCGCTGACCGTCACGGCTGAAACCCGGCTCGCGGCCGAGTAATCAGCCGCGAAGGACCTTCCGGCGCTCGACGCGGAACCGTTTCAGTTCCTCGGCGGGCGCCGGCCAGCTTGGATCGGCTCTGGCGGCAGCAGCATAATCGTCCATCGCTTCCTTCAGCCGGCCGGCCACTTCCAGAGCCTGCGCCCGCGCGAAGAACGCCCGCGCCGGCTCTTTCGGCCCGATTTCGATTCCGTGGCTGATCAGCGCCACCGCTTCGGCTTCGCGGCCGGGCTGGCGGGCCAGCACGACGCCCTTGTTGATCCAGGCTTCGGCGAGGCCCGGGGCAGAGCGGATGGCCAGATCGAAATCGCTTTCCGCCTTGTCCAGCTTGCCGGCGCGCAGCAGGGCGATGCCGCGATTCATCAGCATGGCAAGGCGCTGCGGCGCCGCCAGGTCGGGTTGCCGGATGGCTCTGTCACAGCGGACAAGCTGGCTGCGACCAGGCCGGTCGGCTTGCGCGGCAGCAAGGCACGGTTCGTCACTGGCGGGTACGTCCTGCGCGCGCAGCGGTGCTGCTGCCAGGCAGAGCAGGATCAGCACCCGGCGCACCGGATCCCTCCGTCAGGCGATGATGTCGGGGATCAGCAGATCCTCGAGCATGGCGATTTCGTCCTTCAGCAGCAGCTTCTTCTTCTTGAATCGCTGCAACTGGATCATGTCGGGCATGGGCAGCAGGCGCAGGGCGTCGATCGCGGCATCAAGGTCGCGGTGATCCTGCTTCAGCATCTCGATCCGGTCGCGGATCTCGACTTCATCCACCCTGAACGCTCCTTCACGGCCGTGCCTGCGACAGCGCGGCTATCCCCTGCGTTAACCGCTCTTCATGTCGGCCGGCAAGGGGGGCCGTCGCGCTGCGCTGAAAACATCCCAAACCGGCTGTGAATTTCCGTTTCAGGCATGGACAGTGCAGCGGGAACGTGATGCACTCTCTCATCCCGCTGCCAGGCATTGCTGGCAGGGGATACAAAAAGGGAATGTGCCAATGGCCAATGCCCACCGGGAACAGTTGATTGCCCGTCATGCCAGGCTGGATGCCAGCCTTACCGCCGAATTGAAGCGGCCCCTGCCCGATCCGACGACCTTGCGCCGGTTGAAGCGGGAAAAACTCAAGCTCAAGGATGAGATCGGCACCAGCCACTGAAGACTGGGCAATGATGGCATAACATCGGCCGCGCCCCGGATCTTGCGCCGGGGCCGCGGGCTTTTTTATTACTCGTCGCGGCTCACCTTCTCATCACGTTCGTGCCGTTCCTGGGCATCGATCGTCATGGTGGCAATCGGGCGGGCTTCCAGCCGCTGCAGGCTGATCGGTTCACCGGTCATTTCGC
>JAIXQM010000253.1 GCA_027485735.1 Sphingomonadales bacterium
GCGGTCGGCGCCTTGCAGCCGCTGGCCGGCGAGCAGGTGATCGACGCCAAGGGGCTGGTGCTGGCCCCCGGCTTCATCGACAGTCACAGCCACCATGATCGCACCGATTATGCCGAACGTGCCATGGAGCCGCTGCTGGCCCAGGGGGTAACGACGATTGTCGTTGGCCAGGATGGCGACGGGGATGCGCCGCTGGCCGAAGTCGCCGCCAAATTCGCCGCACGGCCCGCCGCCATCAATATCGCGTCTTACACCGGCCACGGTTTCCTGCGCGATCGGGTGATGGGCGCAAACTACAAGCGCGTTGCCACTCCGGCCGAAGTGCAGGCCATGCAGGCGTTGCTTACGGCTGACCTGAAGGCCGGCTCGCTGGGGTTCTCGACCGGGCTTGAATATGATCCCGGCATCTATTCTGCCCGTGATGAAGTGCTGGCGTTGGCCGGCACCGCAAAGGCCGGCGGCGGCACCTACATGAGCCATATCCGCTCCGAAGATGTCGCCTTCGACGACGCGATCGACGAGATCCTCGAGATCGGCGCCAAAACCGGCATCCCGGTCCAGATCTCCCACCTCAAGCTCGGCATTGTCGATCGCTGGGGCCAGGCCAAGCAGGTGCTGGCCAAACTGGATGCCGCCCGCGCCCGCGGCATCAAGGTGACGGCCGATGTGTACCCGTATGAATATTGGCAATCGACGCTGAGCGTGCTGTTTCCGAAGCGCGATTTCACCGATCTCGCTGCCAGCCGTTTTGCGCTGACCCACCTCACCACGCCGGCCAGCATGCTGATCGGCTTTTATGCGCCCGAACCATCATATGTGGGCAAGACCATCGCCGATATTGCCGCGCTGCGCGGGGAGGAACCGGCGGTTACCTATCTCTGGCTGATCAACAATGCGCAGGCCTGGAAGGCCGCTCACCCGGAAGCGACGCGGGTGGAATCGGTAATCGGCACCGCGATGGCGCCGGCCGACATCGCCGATTTTCTGGCCTGGAAGCACAGCAACCTGTGTTCCGATGGCGGCATCGGCGGGCTGCATCCGCGCGGTTATGGTGCCTTTGGTCGCATGGTGCGCGTCTATGTGCGTGAGACTGGTCGGCTCAGCCTGGCCGAGGCTATCCACAAGATGACCGGGCTTTCTGCCGAGCATCTCGGGCTGAAAATCCGTGGGCTTATTCGCCCCGGCATGAAGGCCGATCTGGTGCTGTTCGATCCCGATCGCTTTGCCGACAAGGCCACGGTGCAGTCGCCCAACGCACTGGCGGTCGGCATGAACAGCGTGATCATCGGCGGTGCGGTCGTCTATCGTGATGGCAAGCCCACCGGCGCCTATCCGGGTCAGTTCCTGAAGCGCGGGCAGGATTGATGCAGCGCCGGGCGTTCCTTGCCGGCTTTGCCGCGCTGGCCGCCACGCGTGCGGCTGCCGCGCCAGTGCTGGTGGCCGACAATTACGGCCTGACGCCGGCCAGGGCGGCGCGGCGCAACGGCTGGATCGAGGTGGATGCCGTCGCCTTTGAAAACAATATCGATACGGTTCGCAGCCTCATCGGCAGCGCCAGCCTGTGCGCGGTGATGAAGGCCGATGCTTACGGAAATGGCGTCGCCCTCTTGATCCCGTCGATCATCGCCAAGCGCATCACCGATGTCGCCTTCACCGCCAATGACGAGGCGCGTGTGGCCCGCAAACTGGGCTATCGCGGCCGCCTGATCCGCATCCGGGCGGCCACGCCAGAAGAGATGGAGGACGCGTTCCCGCTTGGGGTCGAGGAACTGATCGGCAATCCGGAGGCGGCCGCGCGGTTGCAGATGCTGTGGCGCAAGAGCCATCGCCGCCAGCGGCTGTCCGTCCACCTCGCGCTCAATGCCGGCGGCATGTCGCGCAATGGCGTCGAGCTTTCGACCGACTATGGCAAGGCCGACGCGCGCGCGCTGCTGGCGCTGGACGGGCTGAAGATCCGGGGCGTCATGACCCATTATCCCAGCGAAGAGCCGGGTGACATCCTGGGCCAACTCGCCCGTTTCGAAGCAGACATGGCCTGGCTCACTGCTGCCGGGCTGGCGTCGCCGGGCCTGGTGCGCCACAGCGCCAACAGCTTCACCACGCTGCAGCATCCCGAAACCCGGCTCGACATGGTGCGGGTTGGCGGGCTGCTCTATGGCGATCCCGGTTCGGTGAAGACTGATCGGTTCATGCCGACCATGGCGATCAAGTCGCGGGTGGCGGCGGTCAATCATTATCCGGCTGGGCAGACGGTGAATTATGACCGCACCTGGCGGCTGGAGCGCGAATCCTGGCTGGCCAATATCCCGCTCGGCTATTCCGATGGCATGCGGCGCAGCCTCAGCCGCAGCAACCGGCCGGAATTCCCCGCCGAAACCCGTAACCGCACCGAAGTGCTGATCGGCGGCCGGCGTTTTCCGGTGGTGGGCCGGGTGACGATGAACACGCTGATGGTTGATGTGACCGAAGCCCGCGACACGGTGCGGCTGGGCGACGAGGTGGTATTGTTCGGCGCGCAGGGCCGGGAGCGCATCACCCAGGCCGAACTTGAAGCCAATTCCCAGGCCTATGGCCCCGAATTGCTCGGCATGCTCGGCGCCGGCCTGCCGCGCGTCCTCAAGCCCGGCACCGACCGTGCCAAGGCTTGAGACCATCGCCACCCGTTGACCCGGAGGGGCATTGCGGCTAAGGGCGCGCATCCCTGATCGGCGGCAACGCTGGGCGGGGGATACGACAGACGGCACCGTGCGTGGGCGGCCTTCCGGAAACCGGGGGGCCTTTCGCGCTTATGTGATGGGTAACATCAACGGGGCAGATCTGGAGTAGGCGTTTGGCCATGGTGGCCATTTGCCGAAGCGAGAAGAGAGACGATGCCAACGATCAACCAGTTGATCCGCAAGGGTCGCACGCCGCAAAAGGCGCGCAACAAGGTGCC
>JAIXQM010000097.1 GCA_027485735.1 Sphingomonadales bacterium
CAATATATGGGCCTGCTGCCCAGCTATGCCGCCGCCGCCTGGTATCACGACAAGATCCCGAACAAGCCCGCCAGTGTCGAAGCCTGGGCCGCCGAAGCCCGCGCCTTTGCCAGCGGCGCTTACATCACGGCTCTGATCAAGGGGAACAGCCTGCCCGCCGCCGAACGCGCCGCCATCCGCAAGGAACTGGCCCGCTTCACCGGCCTGTCGGAGACCTATCTGGAACAAGCCAATCTGCGCGTCACGCCCGGCCGCTTCTACAAGGAACTGCTGCGCGATCGCGGCCTCACCATCGGCCGCCTCGATGCCCGTTATACCGGCAAGGATTATGACAACGCCGGCGAAGGGCCCGATAACGACCCCAGCTTCTACGGCATCGATGCCTCCTATCCGGCGGCGGTGAATGCCTACCTGCGCGGCGATCTCGGCTACAAGACGGATCGCTCCTATGTCTCCATCGGCGGCGTCGGCGCCTGGGATTGGCGCCTCGGCAACGGGCGGGACTCTTATGTCAACGTCGCCCCCGGCCTCGCCCGCACCTTACGCGAAAACAGCCGCACCAAAGTCTGGGTCGGCCAGGGCTGGTATGATTTCGCCACCCCCTTCCACTTCGCCGAATATTCCATGAACCGCCCCGGCTGGCCCGAAGGCCGCACCGAATTCCATTATTATGACGCCGGTCACATGATGTATGTGCGCGGCCAGGATCGGCTGAAACTGTCCAACGATCTGAGGGACTTCATCCGCCGCCAGAAATAGGCGGCGCCCTCGAGCAGTTTTGACAGTTTTTCCGTTTCTTGCGAGATTCAGCCAGACACACACGATGTTGAACCTGGCCCCGAACGGCTGGTGATTGTCACGCCTCCTGGGCGGCAGTGGAACCCGTTGGCCTGTGTGTAGGTGTAACCCATTGGCCTGTGTGTAGGACAGAGCGGGAAGAACCAAGTGGAGCCTCCGGCGGCCAAGGTCGTAGGACCGGAACCAGGTGGCTGGAGCAAGCGCTAGAGGATCAAATCGGTTGGCAGTAACTGCGGGAAGCCAAGCAGCGTGATCTGGAAATCGGCGCCCAAGGTACCGGTGGTGTTCCCAAACAGCGCAACATTGCCCAATGAATCAACGCCGACCCTAAGCTGGCCAAGCCCGGTGAACGCATCCTGACCAATGAAGGTGAAGGACTGAATGCCGGCAAGCGAATCATCAGCATCGATACCGGACAGATCAATGAGATCCATGCCCGATTGGAAATCGCCGATCCGGTCGTGAAAGCTGCTCCCAAGCGCGCTTTCCGCAACATTGTTATAAACAAAAACATCGCTACCCGGTCCGCCATTCAACCGATCGGCCCCGGTTCCACCGACGATACGGTCGTTCCCCGCTGAACCAGTAACCGTGTCGCTGCCTGCGCCGGCATCGATCTGGGTAATGCCGGTCAGAGTGACGCCGGCGAAGTCTATTGTGTCCACAGAGGCGCTTCCGACCAACGTGAAACCGGCATAGCCATTGGCATCAACCGCTTCGATACCGACAAGGCGATTGACTGACAGCACCACGTTGCTGGCAGCAGCGCGGATCGTGTCGAAGCCCTCGCCGCCGTCGATCTGGTCAGTGCCAATATTTAGATCAGCGATGAACAGGTCGTCGCCGGCACCAGCGAAAAACCGGTCATTCCCAGGGCCCAGCAACAGCGTGTCGTTCCCCGCCGAACCGGTGAGCACGTCGTTGCCTAGCCCGGCATCGATCAAGGCAACCCCGGTCAGGCTGATGGTGGCAAAGTTGATGGTTTCGCTGGAGGCGCTACCGACCAGCGTGAAGCCGGCATGCCCATTGGCATCAATCGCTTCGACGCCGAGAATGCGGGTGACAGTCAGCACCACATTGTTGGCATCGGCGCGGATCGTGTCGAAGCCCAAACCACCATCGATCTGGTCAATACCGTGATCGAGGCCAGCGATGAACAGATCGTCGCCGGCGTCGCCTTTCACCACGTCATTTCCGGCACCAAGGACGAGCGTATCGTTGCCGTCGCCGCCAAGAAGAGTGTCGGTGCCGTTTCCACCATCAATATGGTCGTTGCCGCCGAGGCCTGACAAAATATCGTTGCCATCTTCGCCAAATATGGAGTCGTTATTGGAACCGCCTGTCAGTCGGTCGGCGCCTCCGCGGCCATATGCGATCCATTGCAGGACACCTGAATAGGTGATGGTGTCGCTATTGACTGTGCCGACATACCGCACTTCTGTTGGCAGGTCTCCCCGAACAACAACGTCAAAACTCTGATCCAGAAACAGCCTGCGGGAATCGGAAACTCTTGCCGTGACGGTCGCTATCGAACCGGTAAATGCGGCAAGTTTAGAAGCATCAGCCAGAAACACCCTTCCCGTGGCAGGATCGACGCCCAAAAAGCCGGCAGCTTGCGTCACCAAGGAGTATGACAGGACACTACCTGCGTCCTCATCGAATCCCGTAAGCCAACCAACAGTTGTACCGACAGACGAAGTGCGATCAACTGCAAGCGTCGACGCACTCAACGAAACCGGCGCTTCTGGCTCGTTCGTTAATTCTATGGTCAGAGAAGTACCCGACGACAAACCGAAATCATCTTTCACACCAATTGTAACAAGATATTTGTTGTTACTGTCACTGTCGGTCGGCTGTTCGAAATTGGGCGCAGTTTTGAAGCTTACGCGGCCAGTGATGGTATCAATCACAAATAAGCCGGCATCCGCTCCACCAGTGATAGAATACCTGAGCCCGCTTCCCTCGGCGTAGTTCGTGTGTGTTGCGTTCAGGTCGACCGCGTCCAGCCGATTTTCCAGCACTCGCACCAACATTGTGTTGGCAATTTGTGGCAGCGGCTTGCCTGTCACGACTGCGCTTTGAATCGGTGCGAATTCATACAGGAAGGGATCCAGCAACGAGCTGCCCCCCGATGGCGTAAGCGCTGCCAAACGTCCGGCATCTCGCAATGTCGTCCCGCCGAACCCAAGCAGGTTTCGCGTACCGTCGCCATCGTTCAGGAGATCGGCCGGAGAGCGACCAAGGAACAACGTGAACACGCCGCCAATGTCTTGCGAAAAAATCAACTTTACTGTTCTTTGGCCGATGATTTCCGCCGACAGGATATCAACGTTCGCGCTAAAGCCAAAATTTGGTGGAGGAATGAGCATGTTGCCTGCATCATACCTGGATGGATCGTCGATCAGATTTGTGTCCACGCCTGAAAAATCAACAAGCAGTGTTCGAGGGTCAATCTGTTCTGTTCTTTCGATCAGAATTGGCTCATTTTCATTGCCGGAAATCGCTGAGTAGATATTTCGCCCTACCCTTTGGCCCAGCTGGTAATATCCTTCGGCGCTGAGGTGCACATAGTCGGCATTCACCTTTGACGGATATCGGGCTTGAAATTCGTACTCGTTCGCTCCCAAGATTACATCTTCACGCTCACGGATTATCTGCATTTGATCAAAAGTGATGTTTTTTTCACCGCCTCCGCGCGTCTGGGTTACGACGGTCAAAACTGAAGCATCCTGTCCAATTGCTTCGTCAACGAACTCGTTTACAGAATCAATAAGCTCATTCAAATAAAGATCATATCTTGGCGTCGTATCTGCCTGACCTTGATGCCAATTGAATATGACATTAGAATCAATTTCAAAACCTTGAGCGCGCGCAAAATCAATTGAAAGTAACAACTGCTTTTGCAAATTGTCCATGAATACAAGCGGACCGGATCGAGTTGATTCGAAACTGTAGCTACCTTCAGTGCGCCGGTAGAAATTAAAGATATTGACTCCAGCGCTGATGGCAAAAATATCACCAGTCAAAGTCGATTCAAGCGCGCTTGTAAAATCCTGAAATATTCGCGATTGAGGGGTCATCAACTGTAATATCGAACGACCGCCATCAGCTGCATTGATGTGCAACAAGGTTGGCGGAGTTCGCCCATCCTGGATATAGGAGTCCAGCAGGGCAGTCATCATTCCGGTGACATGCGTTTCGCTCGTTCGCTCTACCAAGGGCGTGAATCCACGGAAGAGACTCTGGTCTACTGCCCTGCTCCCCCAACCTGCTGGACCAATCTGGGAAAAGTCCAACATCAACAATCGGTCAGGATCGGGGGCTAATGATGACAAGACGCGTCGGCTATCGCCAGCTGTGAAGCCTGTTGCGAGTGATTGCCCAAGTGTAAGTACGATCTGTAACTTGGATGGCGGCTGTGGAGTTGTCATTTCTGTTGCATAGCGTGCTTCATTTACCGTTTCAATGCGGGTTACGTCGAAGATGAGGCTCGCGAAATGGATTCGATTTCTGAAAGTAAAAATATACGTTAACTTATTGATAATGTTATAGTAAGAATATGAACGCTGCTAGCCGTTGAGTTAAACTTATGGAAGATTGGAGGATATTGGTAATTTAGCAGTGCTCATTTGCAAAAAAGTGTATTGGTTACGCCATGCGTGATTTATAGAGTTGCTGTGGTTTGCATTTTGCATCATTAATAATGCTTTAGTTGTATTTATATTGTCGACCGTTTAAAGTTTTATTCAGCTAATTTTTGGCTGAATGGCGCAAGGCCGTCAAATTGATCCGCGAATTTTTGTGGAGAATAATCGAGGTTACTCAACATATGCTGCCAGAGTCGTATCCCTGCCCGCTGGAGGTCCTTTTTCCTTCCCCGGATAGCGCGCCTCCATCATCGCCCATGGTTGGCGGTCCATTTTGGCCAGCACGTCCATATCGATATCGGCGCGTTTTTTAATGTCGAGGTTCGGTGCGACAGTCGTCGTCATTGCCGATTGCGAGAGCAGAGCGGTGCGCTGGCGCCATCGCTCCAGAGGATCAGGCTGATTGTGATCGCGCTTTGGCGCGGACGGCTAACTGGAGGAAAAGTGATCAGTTTGCGTGGGTCGGCCCAATGATCTTCATGATCCGATCGGCGATTTGCTCGGGCGTCAGGATGAAATCCACGCACCCGCTGGCAATGGCGCTGTTTGGCATGTCGGGCGCTCCCGCTGAGGCCGGCAATTGTGCGATCGTCGTTCCCCCGCAGTTTCGGATTGCACACAAGGCGTCCGCACCGTCGCCGTCGAAACCGGACACGATCACTGCAACCAGCTTGCCATGCCAGTGCTCGGTCAAAGACTGGAGGAAGACGGTGATGACATCGGGCCATCCTCTCGGCTTGGAAATGGGCATCAGGCGAAATTCGCCGTTCAGCACATGCAAATCCCACTGGGATGGAATGATGAACACGTGGTTCGGCTGGATATCGAGGCCTTCGGTAATCAGCTCGACAGGCATATCGGTATAGTTCGGTAGAATTTCGTGCAGACGGGTCGATACCGTCCGCAGGTGGTTCACGATGACAATCGCCGCCCCGAGATCGGGCGGCAGATTCGCGAGCAAGCGTTCATAGGCGTCGAGCCCGCCCGCCGACCCGCCCACGCAGATAATTGGCACGTTCTGCGGAATCATTATGTGTGAGCCCTCCTCTGCATTGCCTTGATCTCGGGTCAACCAGACTAACGGCGGGCGCGTTGCCACCGCAGCCGTGGAGTCTACGCACGTCGAAGATTCCATCGCATCGCAGCCGGATCATGTCCGGGGTGACGTGTGGAAAGTGCGGGGTGCTCCAGAACGAACGGGGGCAGGGACGGGTCCCTGTCCGCGGGAGGCCCTTCTTCCTTCAGACCGGATAGCGCGCCGCCATCATCGCCCACGACAGCCGGGCCATTTCGGCCAGCACGTCCATATCGATATCGGCGAGTTTCTTGATGTAGAGGCACGACACGCCGGTGCTGGCCTTGCCCAACCCGGCCAGCAGGTCGGCCTGGCCGTCGAAGCCGTCCATCAGATAGATGACGTGGTTCGCCTTGCGCGGGGAGAAGCCGAGGCGGGGCCAGGTGCCGGTTTTGCTGAGATAGGCACCATAGCCGATGATGCTGCTGCCCCACATGACGGGTGGGCAGCCGGCGACCGTTTCGAGCAGGGCGGCTAGGCCCAAGGCTTCCTCGCGGCGGCGGGCGGGTTCAAGGGCGGCCAGGAAAGCCGGGACGCTGGCATCGGTGGGTAATGTCTTTGGTGTGTCGGCCACGGTAACGCCTCCGCTTGCGTTGCGGGAGCTTAGCAAATAGGCGCGCAACCACAACGTGAGGGAATGACGATGGCTGATTCGATCAAAAAGGTGGTGCTGGCCTATTCGGGCGGGCTGGATACCAGCGTGATCCTGAAGTGGCTGCAGACGGAATATCAGTGCGAGGTCGTCACCTTCACCGCCGATCTGGGCCAAGGTGAAGAGCTGGAGCCGGCGCGGGCCAAGGCGCTGCTGCTGGGCATCAAGCCGGAGAATATCTTCATCGACGATCTGCGCGAAGAGTTCGTGAAGGATTATGTGTTCCCGATGATGCGCGCCAACGCGCTGTATGAAGGCCTGTATCTGCTCGGCACGTCGATCGCGCGGCCGTTGATTGCCAAGCGCCAGATCGAGATTGCCAAGTTGACGGGTGCCGATGCCGTGTCCCACGGGGCGACGGGCAAGGGCAATGACCAGGTGCGGTTTGAGCTGGGCTATTATGCGCTGGCGCCCGATATCCGCATCATCGCGCCGTGGCGGGAATGGAATCTGACCAGCCGTGAGGCGCTGATCGCCTTTGCCGAACAGCACCAGATCCCGGTGGCGAAGGACAAGCGCGGCGAGAGCCCGTTCTCGACCGATGCCAACCTGCTGCACACGTCATCCGAGGGCAAGGTTCTCGAAGATCCCTGGGAAGAAGTGCCGGATTATGTCTACAGCCGCACCGATCACCCGGAAGACGCGCCGGATACGCCGGAATATATCACCGTCGATTTCCAGAGCGGCGATGCGGTGGCGATCAATGGCGAAGGGCTGAGCCCGGCGACGCTGCTGGCGAAGCTGAACGAGCTGGGCAAGCGCCATGGCATTGGTCGGCTCGATCTGCTGGAAAACCGCTTTGTCGGCATGAAATCGCGCGGCATGTACGAAACGCCGGGTGGCACCATCCTGCACATCGCGCATCGCGGCATCGAACAGATTACGCTCGATCGCGGCGCGGCGCATCTGAAGGATGAGTTGATGCCGAAATATGCCGAGCTGCTTTATAACGGCTTCTGGTTCAGCCCGGAGCGCGAGATGCTGCAGGCCGCCATCGATCACAGCCAGGACAAGGTGACCGGCACGGTGCGGCTGAAGCTGTACAAGGGCAATGTGGGCGTGGTGGGGCGCAAATCGCCCTACAGCCTCTATTCGGCCGGCATCGTCACCTTCGAGGATGACCGCGGCGCCTATGATCAGCGCGATGCGGCCGGCTTCATCAAGCTGAACGCGCTGCGGCTGCGCCTGCTGGGGCGGCGGGACGGGCGCTGAGCCCTGCGGTTTTGCTGTGGTGTGATTGACGCGTGCGCCCGCTGTGGCGATGTTTGCTATACGCCTCAACGTCCTGTCGTGATCAACAGCCAATGCTGAACTGCCCAACCGGGCCAGGCTTATTGCCGGTTTCGGACTGATCGGCGCGGCCGGCCACCGCCGTCGTTCCGAAATCGCCTGACGGCCGGGGTGCCGCCGCTCTCATCGCTTTCGTTCGGCTCCCTGGCGGGCATGCGCATGTGTCGGGAATCTTTACACACACGGGGACTGAGATGGGCAACGGCTTCTGGCAGGGTCAGAACCGAATATTGTTAACCAATTTCTAATTTTCACTTCAGAAGTTTTAAGGCATGATGAATCGGACTCGCCAGACAGGGCTGATTCGAGGCGCGGGGCGGTCAGTATGGCTGTTTGTCAGGGGAAAACCTGACCGGATCGGGTGCTTGCCAACGGCACGCGCCTTGTCGGCCTGCTTTACATCCGTTTTGGATGGACCATTCGTGCAATGGTCATAACGTCTTGAATACCAACCAGAAATCGTGAAACATCCATTTTGGCATGCTACTTGCATGACGAGATGCGTATCAAAGGGAGATTTCGATGCGTATCCTGCCTGCTCTTGCTGCTGCCGCCGTGATGGCCATGCCGGCGTCTGCCGTGACCATCTTCAGCCAGAATTTCGATACGGTGCCGCGCCTCAACAACACCACCAACGTGCCCGGCTTCACGGTCACCGGCGGTGTTGATGTCATCAGCAGCGGCACGTCCGGCGTGCTGTGCGTCAATGCAGCCGGTCGCTGCCTCGATCTCGTCGGTTCGCCCAACGTTGGTTCGATCACCTCCACTCCGATCGCCTTCAACGCCGGTCGCCTGATCACCGTGTCGTTCGCTGTCAGCGGCCACCCGCGCGCCGGCACCCCGGCCGACATCTTCAACTTCGCGCTGGGTTTCACCAACCCGGAAAACATCGCTGCGTTCACGCTGATCTCGGGGTTCCAGGGTGCGTACGGCAGCACCGGCCCGGCCATCACCAGCATGGGCACCTACACTGAGTCGCTGGTCCGCAACCGCCCGTTCGTCAGCTATGCGCTGTCGTTCGTCCCGACCAGCGCCGGCTCGCTGCTGTTGACCTTTGCTGGTCGTGGCCCGAATGATTCGGCCGGTCCGGTCCTCGACAACGTGCTGGTCGGCAGCCAGGTGGTGCCAGAACCGTCCACATGGCTGATGCTGCTTGCCGGCTTCGGCATGGTTGGCCTTGCTGCCCGCCGCCGTCGCAGCAGCGTTGCTGCCTGAACCGGCAAGGGTCGGATCCTCCGACCCTCGTTAAGAAGAACGGGCGCCGCTCCACCGGAACGGCGCCCTTTTTCTGTCTGCTGCCTACCAGGGGATGCTGCTGCCCTTGTAGTCCACATAGACCTGACCGGGCGGGTGCGCCGCTGCGATCACATCGGCCAGGCCCTTCACGCTGGTGGCGACATCGATATCGGCATCGGCACCGCCCATGTCGGTTTTCACCCAGCCCGGGTGCAGGTTGAGCACGGCCACGGCGCGGCTGCCGACATCCTGCACGGCAAAGCCCCGGCTCAGGCTGTTGAGCGCCGCTTTCGAGGCGCTGTAGAGTTCGGCATAGCCGTGCGTGCGGCCGCCCACCGAACCCAGGATCGAGGTCATGAAGCCGATCGAGCCGCCTTCCTTGACCAGTGGCAGCAGAATACGGCCGGCGCTGATCGGGGCGATGGCGTTGGTCCAGAACAACTGCGCCATGGCATCACGGCTCATGGTGCTGGCGGTATCGGCGCGGCCACCGGTAACGCCGGCGTTGATCAGCACATGATCGAAGGTCTTGCCGGCCAGGCTGCCGGCCAGCGCGGTCACCGTGTCGCTGTCGTCGATATCCACCGTTGCCACTTGCGCGCCGGTCGCGGCCAGTGCGGGTGATGAACTGCGCTGGGTGGCCACCACGTCCCAGCCGCGGCCGATCAGTTCGGCCGTGAGGCCAAGGCCGATGCCGCGCGAGGCACCGATGATGAGGGCTGATGGCATGGTCGAGTCTCCTGTGGTTGCAGGGGGCAGTCTGGCCCGCGCCGTTTAACCTGTCGAGCAATCCCGGCTGTTACAGCCCAAAGCTCTGCTTGATGCCGTCGATCACGAACTGTGCCGCCAGCGCCGCCAGCACCACGCCCAGCAGACGGGTGAGCGCGCCTTCGAACTTGGCGCCCATCAGCTTCATCATCGGGCCAGCCGCCAGCAGGCAGAGCAGGGTGAGCAGCAGCACGGTGACCAGGGCGCCCAGCACCACGGCTTCCTTGGTGACATCGCCATCGGTGCGCGCCGACAGCAGCATCACCGACGCGATCGATCCCGGCCCGGCCAGCATCGGAATGGCCATTGGAAAGACCGAGATATCTTCTTCCTCCAGCGGCTTGCCAGCGGCATCGGCGGCGGATTTCACGCCTTCGGCGCGGGTTTCGCGGCGCTGGGTGCGCTTTTCGAACACCATGTCGATGGCAATCACGAACACCATCAGGCCGCCGGCGATCTTGAAGGCGGGCAGGGTGATGCCCAGCGCCGACAGAAACGCCTCGCCCCCCAACGCAAACGCGATCAGCACGCCCGCCGCGATCAGGCTCGACCGCACCGCCATGTCGCGGCGGTGCTTGGGGGTGGTGCCGGCGGTGAGGCTGGAGAAAATCGGCACGCAGCCCGGCGGATCGATCACCACGAACAGGGTGACAAACGCCGAGATGAACAGCTGAACCAGCGGGCCGTTGAGCGAAAGATCGGTCACGCGCCAGCCCGGGCGCGCGCGGCCTTCAACGTGTTGGCCAGCAGGCAGGCGATGGTCATCGGGCCAACGCCGCCGGGCACCGGAGTGATCCAGCCGGCGCGAGCCATGGCGCCTTCGAAATCGACGTCGCCCACAAGGCGCGTCTTGCCATCGGGCAAGGCGATGCGGTTGATGCCGACATCGATCACACAGGCGCCGGGCTTGATCCATTCGCCCTTCACCATGCCGGGGATGCCAACAGCGGCCACGACGATATCGGCGCGCGCGACATGCCCGGCCAGATCGCGGGTGCGGCTGTGGGCAACGGTAACGGTGGCGCTGGCGTTGGTGAGCAGCGCGGCCATCGGCTTGCCGACCAGGATCGAACGGCCGATCACCACGGCTTCCGCGCCGGCGATATTGCCCAAGGCTTCCTTGATCAGCAGCATGCAGCCCGATGGCGTGCACGGCACCAACCCGTCGCGGCCACTGACCAGCAGGCCGGTGCTGATCGGATGCAGGCCATCGACATCCTTGGCCGGATCGATGGCGGCAATCACGCGATCACTGTTGATCTGTTTCGGCAGCGGCATCTGGACGAGGATGCCATCCACTGCAGGATCGGCGTTCAAGGTGGCCACCAAGGCAAGAAGATCGGCTTCGCTTGTATCGGCCGGCAGGCGATATTCGCCCGAGATCATCCCGGCCTCGCGCGTGGCCTTGCCCTTGGAGCCGACATAGACCGCGCTGGCCGGATCATCGCCAACCAGCACGACCGTGAGCCCTGGTGCGCGGCCATGGGTGGCCACGAACGCGGCCACGCCGGTCGCCACTTCGGCGCGCAGGGCGGCGGCGCGGGCCTTGCCGTCAATCAGCACAGCACTCATTGCAGCAGCCTTGTCGAATCCAGCACCAGCGCCGGCACCAGCATCTGCAGGCCGCGCAGCAGCAGCCACAGCACCAGCGGTGACAAATCGATGCCGCCGAAATCCGGCAGGATGCGGCGGATGGGGCGCACCATCGGGCCATAGATGCGGTCCAGCGCGTCCAGCACGCCGCTGACAAAGCGGTTGCGGGTGTTGACCACGTTGAAGGCGACCAGCCAGCTGGAGATCGCCCACACGATCAGGCCCCAGATCACCACTTCGGTGGTCATGGTGAAGATATTCACGAAGGCGACGATCGTATTATCCATGGCGGTGGCCCTTACAGACCGTGGCTGCTTCCCGCAATGGAGAGTGGCAAAATCGCGCCCCCTCGGGCAGAAAATCCCCAGGGGAGGACCGGCATGGACAGCAGTTTCACGACCTTGGCGGCGTTGACCGGGCATCATGCCGCCAGCACACCGCACAAGCCGGCCATCCGCGTGGACGGCGCGGTGTGGAGCTATGGCGATCTGCATGAACGCGTGCTGCAAACGGTGGCGGCGCTGCGCAGCGCCGGGGTGGGGAAGGGTGACCGGGTTGGCTGGCTGGCGCTGAACCATCCCGATTATTTCACGCTGATGTGCGCCTGTTTCCGGCTGGGTGCGGTGCTGGTGGCGATCAATGCTCGGCTGGTGGCGCGCGAAATCGCCTATATCCTGTCGGATGCGGGCATCGGCATCATCGTTTCGGAAACCGGTTTCCTGCCGCTGGTGGATGAAGCGCGAGCCACGACCGATCTGAAGACCGTGATCTTGCTCGATGCGCCGTTCGAGCGCCGCTCGGCCTTTGCCCAGTGGATTGCGGGCCATGCCGCCGATGATGCCATGCCCGCCATCACCCCGGATGATGTCGCGCTGCAGCTTTACACCAGCGGCACCACCGGCGTTCCCAAGGGCGCGCTGCTCAGCCACCGTCAGCTGCTCGGCACCATCGAAAAGGGCCGGCTGACCGGGGAGGATTGGGGCCGCTGGGATGAACATGACGTGGCGCTGGTCGCCATGCCGCTGTTCCACATCGGTGGCAGCGGCTGGGCGCTGCACGCGCTGGAGGCCGGCGCCACGATGGTGATTCTGCCGCGCCCCGATGTGCCGGGCATGGTGAACGCCATCGCCAGGGAACGCATCACCCGCATGTTTGCCGTTCCGGCCGTGCTGCTGGCCATCTGCCAGTATCTGGAAGCCGTGCCGGCCGATCTCACCGCCATGACCGAGCTTTACTATGGTGCCTCGCCGATTCCGCTTGATGTGCTGCGCCGGTCGATGGCGGCGTTTCCCAATGCCGGCTTCATCCAATGCTATGGCGCCACCGAAACCTGCGGCACGGTCGTCTATTTGCCGCCGTATGATCATGATCCCGCCGGCAACGCCCGCATGCGCGGCTGCGGCAAGCCATTCCCCGGCAACCAGGTGAAGATCATCGATGGCCACGGCCTCGAACTGGCGTCGGGGCAGGTTGGCGAGATCTGCATCAAATCGGTGAGCGTGATGAGCGGTTATCATGGCAAACCCGAAGCCACCGCCAAGGCCGTGGTGGACGGCTGGTATCTGACGGGGGACGCTGGCTACCTGGATGAAGATGGCTATCTTTATATCCACGACCGCGTGAAGGACATGATCGTTTCGGGCGCGGAGAATATCTATCCGGCCGAAGTGGAAAACGCCCTGCACGAGCACCCGGCGGTGGCCGATTGTGCCGTGATCGGCGTGCCGGATGACAAGTGGGGCGAGGCAGTGAAGGCGATCGTGGTGAAGAAGCACGATGTGACGCCGGAGGAGCTGATCGCCTTCGCCCGGGAACGCATAGCCGGGTTCAAGGTCCCCAAATCGGTGGACTTCATTGCTGAACTGCCGCGCAATCCCAGCGGCAAGATCCTGAAGAAGGACCTGCGTGAGCCGTTCTGGGCCGGGCGGGAGCGAAAGGTGAACTGACGCAAAAAGGGGCAGCCTGACCGCGTGGCCGGGCTGCCCCCAATTTGTTCAGCAGTTCCCGTTATTTCGGCTGCTGCATGTCCTTGCCAACTTCTTCGATGGCCTCGCCAGTGTTCTGCTTGGCCTCGGCTGCAGAAGCAGCGGCCTTGTCGCCGGCCTTCTCCACGGCATCGCTGGCGTTTTCGCCGGCCTTGTCGATGGCAGCGCTGGCATTGTCACCGGCCTTTTCGATCGCGTCGCCGGCCTTTTCGGCATTGGCAGCGGTATCATCGGCGGCCGAATTGGCGGCTTCGTTGGTTTCTTCCTTGGTCGTCTGCGAACAGGCAGCCAAAGCAAGTGATGCAGCACCAAGAATCAAGATGCGGATGAATGTTTTCATGAGCTTTTACTCCTCAGACCAAAGATTGGTCACGTCGGGTGTTGCCCAGTCAAAGCGTAACAACATGGCCATTGTACCATGATTCTGATCTTATACCCCATCAATTCGCTAGGACTGGTCGCGTTCACTCAGGTGATGCGGCCGATCCAGCCAGGATTCCGCCATCAATGTGGAATTCGCTGCCGGTCACATAGGCGCTTTCATCGGCGGCAAGATAGGCGGCCATGGCGGCGACTTCATCGGCCGTGCCGAAGCGTTTCAGCGGCGTATCGGCGACGAAGGCCTTCATCGTTGCTTCGCGCTCGGCCGGCGTTGTGCCCAGCATCGGTTCCCACATCGGTGTCATGATCGCGGCCGGGTGGATGGAATTGCAGCGGATGGCCAGCCCCTGCTGCGCGCACCACAAGGCCACAGATTTGCTGTGGTTCCTGACTGCCGCCTTGGAACTGGCATAGGCTGCCGCCGCCGGGATGCCGACGATCCCGGAGCGTGACGAGATATTGATGATGCTGCCCTTGCCCGCCGGCCGCATCGCCCGGATCGCGGCGCGGCAGCCAAGGAAGGTGCCATCAAGATTCACGGCGTGGACATGCCGCCAATCGGCCAGGCTGGCATGTTCGGGATCATGCGCGGCCGGCGCGCCTTCGAACCCGGTGATGCCGGCGTTGTTGACGAGGATATCGAGCGCGCCGACGTCAGCCATCACCAAATCCCATGCCGCTTCGTCGGTTACATCGAGCAAGGCAAAGTGCCCGCCGATGCTGTCCGCCACGGCCTTGGCAGCGGGATCGATATCGGTCACCCACACCAACGCCCCTTCCGCAGCAAAGCGGCGGGCGATGGCTTCGCCGATGCCGCGCGCCGCGCCGGTGATGAGGGCGGTCTTGCCAATCAGACGGTTCATGACCGGGCTATCGGTTTGGCAGTCGGCCCGGTCAAGCCCCGGCAGCAAGCCAGCCTTCCGGCCTGTCACGCTTTTGCAATCGAACTGTCGCGCCACCGTCATGCGTGATGGTTAACTTCTGGTCGTTAACAAAAGGGAAATTCTATGCGCTTCATGCTTCTTGCGGCCGCCGTTCTGGCTGCGGTTCCAGCTTCGGCTGCTGTCACCTTTGTTGGCAAGATCGAGGTCGCTGGTGATGCCACCGATCTGTCAAATCTGGGCGTCGGCCCCAATCTCAACCGCCTGAGCTTTGGATCGGATATGGTTTATGATTCCAGCCGGCGGCTCTTTTACGGCATCAGCGATCGCGGTCCCGGCGGCGGCACCATCGATTGGGCGCCGCGCATCGAAGCCTTCAAGGTGGATACCGCGGCCAATGGCGCGATCAGCAATTTCCGCGTTGTCGATACCATCGCGTTCAAACAAGCCAATGGTCAGGTCTACAGCGGGCTGAACCCCAGCCGCCTGCCTGGCGGCGCGGGCATGCTCGGTTCTGCGCTGGATTCCGAAGGCATCGTGCGCTTGCCAAACGGCAATTTCCTCGTGGCCGATGAATATGGTCCGTCGGTGTATGAAACCAACAACAAGGGCGTGTTCATCCGCGCCTTCACCCAGCCTGCGAACGTGCTGCCGCTGGCGGGTGGCAGCCCGGATTTCGCCAACGGTCGGCCCACCATCACGTCGGGCCGGCAGGACAATCGCGGCTATGAAGGCCTGACCATTTCGGGCGACGGCAAGACCGCGTGGGGCATCCTGCAGGATCCGCTGGTCAACGAAGGTTCGAACAACGATGGCCGCCGCAGCCAGAACCTGCGCATCGTGCAGTTTGATGTCGCCACCGGGCAATCGACGGGCCAGTTCGCCTATCAGCTGGAAAGCATCGCCGATATCAACAGCCGCACAACGGTGGATTTCACCGCGACCAATCAGGGCCGCAGCATCGGTGTGTCGTCGATCACCTGGATCGGCGGCACCAGCTTCCTGGTGATCGAGCGCGACAATCGCGGCCAGGGGCCGGACAATCTGATCACCCCCAATGGCGACGTGGGCAGCAAGCGCGTTTATCTCATCGATCTGGCTGGCGCGACCGATGTTTCGGGCACCAGCTTTGCCGGCAGCAACAGCCTGCCGAACGGTGTGACGCCTGTGAGCAAGTTGCTGTTCCTTGATGTGCAGGCTGCGCTGCTGGCGGCCGGCGAAACCATCCTGCCGGAAAAGCTGGAAGGCCTCGCCATTGGGCCGCGGCTTGCGGGCGGCGGCTTTTCGCTGCTGCTGGCCACGGACAATGATTTTTCGGTGACCCAGAACGGCAGCAACGTGCAGTTTGACGTGTGCACCGATGGCGGCACCGCCTTCACTCAGGTCGCGCTGGGCGGGGTGTGCCCCAACGGCCAGGCGCTGGTGCCGTCGCGGCTCTACAGCTTTGCGGTGACCGGGGCCGATGTCGCGCTGTTTGATGCCTCGCTGCTGGGCGTGCCGGAACCGGCGAGCTGGGCGATGCTGATCGCCGGCTTTGGCTTGACCGGGGCCGCCATGCGCCGCCGCCGCGCCACGGTCGCTGCCTGAATTTTTCGCGGCTTCGGCATTTGCCGGAGCCGCGACAACGGCTAAGGCGTCTCCCACAATACAAGGGAGAGCGACATGCAGACAATCGGCGTGATCGGTGCGGGCCTGATGGGCAATGGCATCGCCCATGTGGCCGCGCAGGCCGGTTATGACGTGATTCTGTCGGACGTGGCGATGGCGCGCTGCGAGGCGGCCAAGGCGACGATTGCGAAGAACATGGCGCGCCAGGTCAGCAAGGGCGTGCTGACGCAGGAACAGGCCGATGCGGCGTTGGCCCGCATCCGCCTCACCACAAGCAACGCGGACTTCGCTGCCGCCGATCTGGTGATCGAGGCGGCGACCGAGAATGAAGCCATCAAGGGTCAGATCTTCGCCGGGCTGAAGGATGTGCTGAAATCCGATGCGCTGCTGGCCAGCAACACCAGTTCCATCTCCATCACCCGGCTGGCCGCCGCTTGCGCGCGGGCCGATCGCTTCTGCGGGCTGCACTTTTTCAACCCCGTGCCGCTGATGGCGCTGGTGGAGATCATTCCCGGCCTCGCCACCTCTGCCGACACCACGGCGGCCATGCAGGGCTTTGCCGCGAAGCTGGGCAAGACCGCGATCCTGGCGGGTGATGCGCCGGCCTTCATCGTCAACCGCGTGCTGTGCCCGATGCTGAATGAAGCCATTTTTGCGCTGGGTGACGGCGTCGGCAGCGTGGTGGATATCGATACTGGCCTGAAGCTGGGCGCCAACCATCCGATGGGGCCGCTGACCCTGGCGGATTTCGTTGGGCTCGATACGCTGCTCTCCATCATGAAGGTGATGCAGGACGGCACTGGCGATCCGAAATACCGCCCGGCACCGCTGCTGGTGAAATATGTCGAGGCCGGCTGGTATGGCCGCAAATCGGGTCGCGGCTTCTATGATTACACGGGCGCTGAGCCCGTGCCGACGCGGTGAAACTCATCTTCACCAAGGGCGCCGGCAAGTTCGACCGGCTCGACATCGTGGCCGCCGATGGCCCGCGCCCACCTATCGACTGCCCGAAACAGGGCATCATCCCGCACGACATGGTGCATTGGGCGGTGGAATCGATCGCAGAAGCCGCCGGTTTCCTGCATCTGATTGCCGATGGCGGTGACGGCGGCTTTCGCACCGGCATCGAAGACCGCACGGCGCAAAGTGTCGAACGGCTGGTCGAGATGTTTCAGGGCGAAGGCTGGAGCCAGACCGCGCTGCCCGATGACGAGTTCATCGCGCTTCATGCCGTGACCTGCGAGGACCGGGGCGACACACCGCTGCCGATCACCGGCGTACTGCTGACCGCCATCCGGGCCCGCATGGCCGAGGTGAGCGCGCAGTGGGCGGCCGTGCCGGTGGGCGGCAAGATGGTGCTGGAACTCCCCGGCCATCCCCAATAAGGCGATTTCCCATGAGCGCACACGCCCCCCACCCCGACATGCTGGCCAAGACGGAAACGCTGATCGAGGCGCTTCCCTATCTGCAGCGCTATGCCGGCAAGACCTTCGTGGTGAAATATGGCGGCCACGCGATGGGCGATGCCGAACGCGCGCAGGATTTTGCCGAGGATATCGTGCTGCTCAAAGCCGTGGGCATCAACCCGGTGGTGGTGCACGGCGGCGGGCCGCAGATCGGCAATCTGCTGAAGCGGCTGGGGATTGAGAGCCGCTTTGTCGACGGCTTGCGCGTGACGGATGCGGCCACGGCTGAAGTGGCGGAAATGGTGCTGGCCGGCAGCATCAACAAGGAAATCGTTGCGCACATCGCCCAGGCCGGTGGCCGCGCCGTGGGCATCAGCGGCAAGGACGCCGGTTTGGTGACCGCCATCAAAGTGGAGCGCACCACCAAGGATCCGGGCAGCGCCATCGAACAGGCGGTGGACCTGGGTTTCGTGGGAGAGCCCGCCAGCGTTGACCGCAGCATCATCGACACGTTGACCAGCGCCGGCATCGTGCCGGTGATCGCGCCGGTGGCAGTGGGCAAGGATGGCCACACCTATAATATCAACGCCGATACCATGGCCGGCGCCATTGCCGGCGCACTGAATGCCGCCCGCCTGTTCCTGCTGACCGATGTGGCCGGCGTGCTCGACAAGCAGGGTGCGCTGATGACCGATCTGACACCGTCCGGCATCGCCGGCCTGATCGCCGACGGCACCATCACCGGCGGCATGATCCCCAAGCTGGAAACCTGTGTGGCGGCCGTTGATGCCGGCGTGGATGCCGCCGTGATCCTTGATGGCCGGGTGCCGCACGCGCTGCTGCTGGAGATTTTCACCCGCAAGGGCGCCGGCACACTTGTCAGGGCCGGCTGAACCGGCCGGTCCACGCCTCAACCACAGGAGGGTAGAATGAAGCCGATGCGTTTCCTGCTGGCCGTGCTGGCCCTCCCCACGGCGGCTCTGGCCCAACCGGCTCCACTGTTTGAAAAAGCGCTGCCCGATCTGCCGGGTAAGGAAGTGACCCTGGTGGAAGTGGTGCTGCCGCCCGGCGGTGCCAGCCTGGCGCACCGCCACAATGCCCATGTCGTCGTCTATGTCCTGGAAGGCCGCATCACCATGCAGGTGAAGGACAAGCCGCCGCAAACATTGGGCGTGGGCCAGACCTTCTATGAACAGCCCGAGGATATCCACACGGTTGGCCGCAATGCCAGCGCAACCGCGCCGGCACGTTTCCTCGCCTTCTTCATCAAGTCCAAGGGCGCGCCGCGCACCGTGCCGGTGCCATAAGGCGTGGCCGGACTCCGCTGCACGCGGGATTGTGGGCCCTTTGATCGGGTGCTAGCCTTCATGTGATCGGGCTGCATTCAGGCCCGGCTGGGGGCGGATATGCAGATGATTTCAGGCAAATCGGCTGGTGCCGTGCGGGCCGTGGGTTTGGCATTCGCGTTGTTGCTGTCGACAACCTCGCTGGCGCAGGAACGGCGTTTTTCGGCCGATGATCTGCCCAAGATCGTGCGCATCGGCGATCCGCAGCTGTCGCCGGATGGCAAGGCGGTGCTCAGCGTGCTTGCCCGCGCCAATCTGAAGGACAATCGCTGGGAAGGCGAACTCACCCTGATCGATGTGGCGACCAAGGCGCAACATGTGCTCAGCCGCCGCATGGGCGTGGGCAGTGCGCGCTGGTCGCCCGATGGCCGCAGCATCGCGTTCCTGGCGCAGGACGCGGGCGGCCGCGCGCAGGTGCATGTGCTGTCGATGGATGGCGGCGATGCCCGCCAGCTGACCAATGGCAAGACGCCGGTGACGCAGTTTGCGTGGGCGCCGAATGGGGCCACGCTGGCTTTTGCCGCCGCCGATGAGGAGTCGGAGAAGACCGGCGACGCCCGCTTTGAAGACGGATTTGAAGTGGGCAACCACAGCTTCCTCGATCGCGCGGCGCGCAAGCCGATCCACATCTGGACGGTCGATGTGGCGACCAGCGCCACCAAGCGGCTCACCAGCGGTTCCCGTTCGTTGCCGCTGGGGCTCCCGCCCACCGGTGCGCCTAGCCAGCTGAACTGGACCCCCGATGGCGCCAGCCTGATCTTCGTGCAGGCGCAAACGCCGGCCACCGGCGATGCGGACACCAGCCGTCTGATGCGGGTGGATGTGGCAACAGGTAATGTGCAGCCGCTGTTGCCCACCCCCACCAGCGTGCGCGTGCCGGCGCTTTCGCCCGATGGTCGCAGTCTGGCCTTCGGCATGGCGCGCGATGGCGTGCCGGCGCACCAGGCCCGGGTGATGATCGCCCCGGCATCGGGTGGCAGCCCGCGCGATGCCGCGCCTGATCTGGATGTGGCCGTGGAACTGGTGGGCTGGTTGCCCGACAGCCAGACCGTGGTGCTGAGCGGCAGCGATGGCACCAGCAATGGCCTGTGGCTGGCCCGGGATGGCAAGGCGACGAAGCTTGATCTGGGCGGCCTCAATCCGGCCAGTGCCGATATCGGCAGCAATGGCGCCATCGCCTTCACCGCCTCCACCGCCACCCGCCCGGCCGAACTGTTCATGCTGCCGGCACCAAATCCGCAGCTTGGGGGCCAGCCGCCCGCGCAACTGACCAGCCTGCAGACGGTGACCGACGGCGTGACGCTGGGCCGGCAAGAAACGCTGACGTGGAAAAGCGACGGCTATACCGCTGATGGCGTCATCACCTATCCGCCCGACTACAAGCCCGGCGAGAAGCGGCCGCTGGTGCTGTACATCCACGGCGGGCCGGTTTCAGCGTCGCTGCAGACCTTCACCACCTCGTCGCAGATATTGGCCGCGCAGGGCTGGATCGTTCTGGAGCCCAATTATCGCGGCAGCAACAACCGGGGCTACAAGTTCCAGCAATCGATCATCCGCGATGCCACCGCCGGGCCGGGCCGCGATATCATGGCTGGTGTTGCCGAACTGAAACGGCGCGGGCTGATCGACGACAAGCGTGTGGCGGTTTCCGGTTGGTCGTATGGCGGGATGATGACCAGCTGGTTGATCGGCGCCTACCCACAAGCGTGGAAGGCGGCGGTGGCCGGCGCGCCGGTGACCGATGTCCTCGATCAATATACCACGGC
>JAIXQM010000017.1 GCA_027485735.1 Sphingomonadales bacterium
ACCACGGTTGCCTTGCGCAATGCCGCGGTGAACAGCCTGCTCAATGCCAATGGCGGCCAGTTCGGTTTTGGCGGCAATCTGGGCAGCAACGCGGTGTTCGGCTTCGTCGTCAACGCGGTGAAGGCCGATACCGCATCCAACGTGCTCTCCACGCCGTCGGTGATGACGCTGGACAACGCGCAGGCGCGCATATTGGTGGGCCAGAACGTACCGCTTGCCACCGGGCAGGCGCTTTCCAACAATTTCGACAATGCGTTTCGCACCGTGCAACGGCAGGATATCGGCATCGCCCTGGATGTGCGGCCGCAGATCAACGCCGGCGGCACCATCAAGCTGACCTTGCGGCAGGAGGTGAGCAGCATCGCCACCTCCATCGTGACCCAGAATATTCCGGACATCATCCTCAACAAGCGCGAGATCAACACCACGGTGACGGTGGATGACGGCCAGATCATCGCACTGGGCGGCCTGATCGACGAGAATGAGCGCCGTGCCATTGAGAAGGTGCCGCTGCTGGGTGACATTCCCTTCCTCGGCAATCTGTTCCGCTCCCGATCGCGCGACCGCACCAAGACCAATCTGATGGTGTTCATCCGGCCGACGATCATCCGCAATGCCGAAGACGCCGCCAAGCTGACCGGTGAGCGTTACCAATATGTCCGCGCCGAACAGGCCCGCCGCGAGGCCACTGCTGATCCCAGCATCGATGCGCTGGTGCGCGATTATCTGAAAGCGCCCATCCCGGGCGCCCCCACTGCTGCTGTTCCGCCTGCCCCGCCCAAACCATGAGCCAGCCCGCCCTCTCTTATGCCTTTGCCAAGGCGCAAGGGGTGATCGTCACCGCACTGGGTGACGTGGCGGAGGTGGCGCGCCGCAAGGGCAGCCAGCCCCAAGCGTTGGCCGAAGTGCGTCGCATCGCCGGCCGCCCGCTGGCGCTGCGCGAGGTGGACGATGCCGCCTTTGATCGCCTGCTGCAGGATCATTATGCCCGATCCTCCTATGCCGGAGAGGCCGATGAACTGGCCGGCTTCGGCGATGATCTGCCGTCCGCCGAAGACCTGCTGGCCAGCGACGATGAAGCGCCCGCCATCCGCCTGATTAACGGGCTGATTGCCGAGGCCGCCCGTCTGAAAGCGTCTGACATTCACATCGAGCCCTTCGAAAGCGCGCTGGTGGTGCGGATGCGCGCCGATGGGGAGCTAAAGGAAATGCACCGCCTGCCCCCCGGGGTCGCGCCGGTGCTGGTCAGCCGCATCAAGGTGATGGCGCGATTGGACATTGCCGAACGACGCCTGCCGCAGGATGGCCGCATGGACCTGGCGTTGGGCGGCAAGCGGCTCGATGTGCGCGTCTCCACCCTGCCGGCGCGCGGCGGTGAGCGCGTGGTGCTGCGCCTGCTCGACAAGGAAAATGCCGGCATCGATCTGGCCGCGCTCGGCATGCCCGAAGGCGCCGAACGATCTTTCCGCGCCGGACTCGCCGAAGCCAACGGCCTGGTGCTGGTGACAGGCCCCACGGGCAGCGGCAAGACAACGACGCTCTATGCCGGGCTGAAATTGCTCAACGATGGCAGCCGCAACATCCTGACGGTGGAAGACCCGGTGGAATATGCCGTGGATGGCCTCGGCCAGACCCAGGTGAACCCCAAGGTCGGCCTCAGCTTTGCCGCCGGGCTGCGCGCCATCTTGCGGCAAGACCCTGACGTGGTGATGGTCGGCGAAATCCGCGACGCCGAAACCGCCAGCATTGCCGTGCAGGCCGCGCTCACCGGCCACCTCGTGCTGTCGTCCCTGCACACCAACGATGCCGCCAGCGCCATTACGCGCCTGCGTGATTTCGGTGTGGAGCCGTTCCTGCTCGCCGCCACGCTGCGTGCCGTGGTGGCGCAGCGGCTGGTGCGCCGGCTCTGCCCCGCCTGCCGCACGGCGCACGCCAGCGATGCCGGCACGGCGACGGCGCTGGGCATCGCGGCGGGAACGCCCGTCTGGCACGCACCAGGCTGCACCGCCTGCAACCACACCGGCTGGCAGGGCCGCGTTGGCCTGTATGACATCATCCGCATGACCGACGCCCTGGCCGCCCGCATCAACGAAGGCGCCACCGCCGCTGATCTCGCCGCCGCTGCGGGCAGTCCCGGATTGCCGGCGATTGCCGCCCAGGCGGTGATCGATGGCCTCACCTCGCCCGCCGAAGCCTTACGGGTGATGGGCGGCCAGAATGACTTTGGCGAACCGGAGCCAGCCGATGGCTGAGTTTCGCTACGAAGCGCTCGATATCGAAGGCAAGTCACGCGCTGGCCGCATCAGCGCGCCGAGCAGCGAGGCGGCGCGCGCCGATCTGCTCGACAAGCGGCTGTTTGCAACCAAGCTGGAAGCGGCCACCACTAGCGAGCTCACATTGGCCACGGGCAGTGCGCGGCTGAAACCCAATGCGCTCGGCCTGTTCACCCGCCAGCTGGCAACGCTGGCCAGTGTGACGCCTTTGGAAGAAGCGCTGCGCACCATCGTCAAGCAGACGGAGGGCGACAAGGCCCGCGCCGTGCTGACCAATGTTCACGGCGCCGTGATCGAAGGCCGACGGCTTTCGGATGCAATGGCCCTGGAAAGCGCCAGCTTTCCGCCACTCTACCGCGCCATGGTGGCCGCCGGCGAAGGCGCTGGCACGCTGCCGCAGGTGCTGGAACGGCTTGCGGCCCTGCTCGATCGCCAGGCCGAAATGAAGGGTCGCGTGCAGGCGGCGCTGGCCTATCCGGCGGCGCTCGCAGCCGTGGCCACGCTGGCGGTGGCAGCACTGATGATCTTCGTGGTGCCGCGGATCGCCGAACAGTTCGCCGATATCGGCCAGACATTGCCCCTGCTCACCCGCATCGTCATGGCGCTCTCCCACGCGCTCGCCGCCGGCTGGTGGGTGATCCTGTTGCTCGGTGCCGGCGGCGGCGTGCTGGCCGCCCGGGCGCTGAACGATGAAGCGCTGCGCCGCCGTTTCGATGCCTGGCTGCTCAGCCTGCCATTGCTCGGCCGCCTGCTGCGCGATTGGCAGGCGGCGCGGCTGGCGCGCACGCTGGCGATGATGGTGGCGAGCCGACTACCGCTGGTCGATGGCCTGAAACTCACCCTGCCGACCATCGGCAACCGCGAAATCCGGATGCGCGTCGCGCAGATGGCCGATGATATCAGCGAAGGCGCCAGCCTCACCGCCGCCATGCGCCGCGCCGCCATCCTGCCGCCGCTGCTGGTCGCCATGGCCGCTGGCGGCGAAAGCGCGGGCCGGCTCGACGTGATGCTGGAAAAGGGCGCGGAAGCGCTGGAACGCGAGTATGATGCGCTCACCCGCTCGGCGCTCGCCCTGCTGGAACCGGCGATCATCCTGTTCATGGGCGGCGCGGTGGCGATGATTGTGCTCTCCATCCTGCTGCCCATATTGCAACTCGAAAGCCTGGCCACACCATGAAGCGCAATCGCAACGAAGAGGGCTTCACCCTGATTGAGATGATGGTGGTGATCGTCATCATCGGCATCCTCACCACGGTGGTGGTGCTGAACGTGCTGCCCGATGTGGACAAGGCCGCCATCACCCGCACCCGCGCCGATATCGCCACGCTGGAAACCGCGCTGACCAGCTACAAGGCTGACACGATGGTGTTTCCGAATACGAGCCAAGGCCTTGCCGCGCTGAAGGCCGCGCCCACCGACATGGCGCAACCGGAACGCTATCGCCCCGGCGGCTATGTGCAGCGGCTGCCCAACGATCCCTGGGGCAAGCCCTATCAATATGCCAGCCCTGGGTCACACGGTCCGTTCGATGTGTGGTCGATGGGCCCCGATGGCCAAAGTGGCCCAGGAGGGGAGGCCGATGACATCGGCAACTGGAACCTCTGAAGCCGGCTTCACGTTGGTGGAACTGGTGGTGGTGATGGCCATCATCGGCATCACCAGCGCGGCGCTTGTCCTCACCCTGCCCGGCCCTGACGACCGGGTGCGCGCTGCTGCCGTCAAACTGGCGGCGCAGGCGGTGGCCGCACGTGACATGGCGATCCTGACCGGGCAGAGCACGGCGTTCGCGCCGCCCGCGCCGGACGGGCTGACCCTTACCACCGAGCCAGCCGGCCCGATCAGCTTCGACGCCACCGGCCTCGCCACCCCGGCGCGGATCGTCATCGCCAGCGGCGACGCGGCGGCAAGCGTGATTATCGATGCGGCAGGCGACGTTCATGCGCAGTGATGCCGGCTTCAGTCTGATCGAGGTGATGGTGGCACTCGCCATCTTCGGACTCGCCGCCGTGGCCCTCATCCGTCTGCAGGGCGTCAGCCTCGCCAGCGCCGCCACGTTGTCAGACCGGCAATATGCCGCCATCGTCGCCCGCAATCAGGCCCTGGAAGTGATGCTGTCTGCCGCCCCGCCCAGCGCCGATCAGGGCCGCGAGCGCGCCGGCACACGCGATTGGGCATGGCGGCGCCAGATCAGCCCAGGCCCCGATCCCGGCACGCAGCTGATCAGTGTCGAGGTCGTTGGCGACGGTGGCCAGGTGATTGCCGCCGACAAATTGCTGTGGAGCGGGCGGTGAAACAGGCCGGCTTCACCCTCATCGAACTGCTCGTCGGCCTGTTCCTGTTCGGCCTGATGGCAGCGGCCGGTACGGCGCTGTTGGCCGGCAGCGTGCAGGCCAGCGGCCAGGCGCAGGCGCTGGTGGGAACGAGCGGCGATCTGGCCCGGCTGCGGGCGCTGCTCACCGCCGATGCCGGCCAGGCCGCGCCGCGCCCGTGGCGCGATGGCGAAGGCCGCCCGCACGCGGCTTTTGCCGTGAATGATGGCGCCCTGTTCACGCTGGTGCGGCGCGGCTGGGGCAATCCCAGCCAGGCTCCGCGCGCCTCGCTGCAGCGTGTGGAATGGGTGATCCAGGGCGACACGCTGGTGCGCCGCTCTGCAGCAATGGTTGATGGCCCGGCTGCCACCCAAGCCAGCGTGCTGGCCAAGGGCGTCACGGCGGCGCGGTTGCGGGTGCTGACGGCGCAAGGTTGGCAGGATGGCTGGAGCGGCGAGGCCGGCGCCCTGCCCCGCGCCATCGAACTCACCCTTGATGGCCCGCAGCTTGGCCATGTCCGCCAGATCGTGCCGCTGGCCCCCGGGGGCGCAGCATGACCCGGCCCATCCCTCCCCATGAACAGGGCGCAGCACTGATCAACGTGCTGGTGCTGGTGGGCGTGATGGCGGCGCTGTCCACCAGTCTGTTCGATCGGCTGCGACTGGCCCGCCATCTCGACACCACTCGTGCCGGGCTGGAAGTGGCGCGCGGTACGGCGCTGGCCGGCGAGACGATGATCCTGGCGCGTTTGCCGCTGCCGCAATTGCCGGCGCGTCCGTTCGCGCTGCCCACATCCGTCCCCACCACGGTGATGCTCAGCCCCGGCGGCAATTGCTTCAACCTCAACAGCGTCGCCATGGGGCCTGTGGGTCGCACCCTCACCCGCCCGCTCGGCGTCGAGCAACTGGCGCGGCTGCTCACCCTGCTTGATGTGCCGCAAGCGGAAAGCCTGCGCATCGCGGCCGCCACCGCTGACTGGGTGGATGTCGATCAACAGCCGGGTTCCGGCGGCGCCGAAGATCCGGCCTATGCCCGCGCCGCCATGCCCTATCGCACAGCGGGCACGCTGCTGGCCGAGACCAGCGAGTGGCGCGCCGTGGCCGGGGTAACGCCTGCCATCTTCGCCCGCGCCGCCCCGCATCTGTGTGCGCTGCCGGAAGCCGAACTGTCCCGCCCCAATATCAACAGCCTGGTGCCCGCCGATGCGCCCGTGCTGGCCGCCATCACGGGCGTGCCGCTGGCCACCGCGCGCGACGCGATCGCGGCCCGCCCGGCCGGCGGCTGGCGCGACACGGCGAGCTTTTGGGCGCAACCGCTGCTCGCCGGCCGCCAGGTGGCTGCCGATGCGCTGCGCCAGCCCGATATGCGCGATCGCTTCGTGGCCTACCGCATGACGACCAACATCGATGGCGTCACGCTGGCCCAAGCCGGCTTGATCGATGCCGGCACCCGCCCGGCGAAACTGCTGCTGCGCCGCTGGGGAGACGAGGCATGATACCAAAATCAGTGCTGGTCACACTCGTCCCCCGCGTGCGCTGGCAGCGCAGCGATGGCAGCAGCGGATCTGGCTGGCCGGCCCCCGATGGATCGCCGCTGATGCTGGCCGTGCCCGGCGAAGCGGTTGCGCTGCACTGGCTCGATCTGCCTGATCTGGCGCCTGCCCAGGCCGCTGCAGCCGCGCGGATGGCGTTGGCTGATCGCCTGGCCGAGGCTGATCCGCATATCGCCGTCGCGCCGGGCGCCGGTATGCGCCCCATTGCAGTGGTGGCCCGCGAGCAGATGGCCAGCTGGCTGGCAGAGGCCGCACGCGCTGGCTGGAAACCCGCCGCAATCATTCCCGATCCGCTGCTGTTGCCGGCGCCGGCCAGCGGCTGGGCGGTGGCGCAGGACGGGCCGCGCCTGCTGGCCCGCAGCGCCAGCGCCGCCTTTGCCGCCGAGCCGGAACTGGCCGCCGCCATCATCGGCACCGATACCACGACCCCGGCCCAGCCGGCCCTGCCCGATCCGCTGCCGCTTGATCTGCTGTCGGGCGAGTATGCGCAGGTGGCGCGCTGGCAGCCGGATCGCACGCAATTGAAGCGCCTTGTCCTGCTGGCCGCCGCCGTCGCCGGGCTGTGGCTGGGTGGTGATGTGGCCGCTCTGCTCCGCGCCAGCAGCGCCGCCAGCGCTGCCGATGCAGAACTGTTGACGCTGGCACCGAGCACAACCGATGGACCCAGCGCGTTAGCGGCCCTTCAGGCGCAGGCACAGCAACGCGGTGCGGCGGGCGGGCTGGCGGCGCTGGCCGGGCCAGTGGTGCAGGCGCTCAGCGCTCGGCCGGGCGCTGGGCTGGCCAGCCTCACCTATACCCCCACCGGCGGACTTGTTGCGGGGGTGGCCGGCGGCGCCGGTGAAGCCCAAGCGCTGGCCGATGCGTTGGGTATCGCCGGTCTTGCCGCTTCACCCGGCACCACCCGCGCCACCGCCGACGGCAGTATCAGCGAAGTGATGGTGCGCGCGAAATGATGGCGATGCTTTCTCCGTGGTGGGCGCAGCGCACGGGCCGCGAGCGTTGGCTGATCGGCGTGATGCTGGCGTTGCTGGCCGCACTGCTGTCCTGGCTGGTGCTGGTGCGCCCGCTGGCCGCCGCGCGTGCGACGGCGCAGGCCGATGCCGGCGCGGCTGCCGCCCGGCTTGCGCAGGGCCAGGCGCTGGCCGCGGCCATCAAGGCCCGCCCCGCCGCCAACCCGGCCGCCGTGATCGACGTACTGAACCGCCGCTTGGCCGATGCCGGGCTGCAACCCGCCCGGCTGGAAGCGCAGGGGCCGGGCCAGGCTAGCCTTGAGATCGCCGCCATCAATGGCCGCTTGCTGATCGGCTGGGCCACGGCGCTTGAGCAGAACGATGGCCTGGTGATCGAACAACTGGAAGCCACCCGCAACCCGGACCAATCGGTGCGGGCGCGGCTGCTGGTGCGGAGCGCACAGTGATGCGGATGCTGGCGCTGGGCCTTGGTGTGATCGTGGGGCTGGTGGCCCTTGCCCCGGCGCGGCTGCCGCTGCCGGCGCCGCCGCTGGCCGCCACTTCGGTGACGGGCAGCCTGTGGCAAGCCCAACTGTCCGGCGCGGCGCTGGGTCGGATGCAGCTGGGGGACGTGGCGCTGGCCTTGCAGCCGGGGGCGCTGTTGAAGGGCCGGCTCAGCTGGCAGGCAGCAGGCAGTCTGAACGGGCAAATCTGGCGCGGCTTCACAGCCGGCGGCGTGGCGGGCCTGAATGGCCGGTTGACCGGCAGTCCGCTGCCTGGACTGCCGCTGGCCGGGATCAGCCTTGCCGATGTGATGGCGACGCTGGATGGGGCCGGGCGTTGCGAAGCGGCCAGCGGGCAGGTGATGGCCGATCTGGCGTTGCCGCTTGCTGGTCAGCGCCAACTCGCCGGTGCACCACGCTGCGACGGGGCAGCGCTGCTGCTGCCGCTGGCCAGCGGCGATGGCCGGGTGCGGCTGGACGTGACCATCGCGGCGGGCCGCTGGACAGCGCGGTTGGCGGTTTCGGGTGCCGGCGTGGGCGAAGCCGCAGCGCTGACTGCTGCCGGTTTCCGAGAGCAGGGCGGCGCCCTGGTGAAAGAGGACAGCGGCGCATGATCATCACGGCCCTTTTGGCGCTGCAACTGGCCACCACCCAGCCCCCACCCCCCTCAGCTTTGCCGCCGCCCTTCACGGAACTGCCGCAGCAGGTGCTGGAACCCGGCCAATGCGCGCTGTTCCTGTGGGACCGGGCCAGCGGCAAGCGCATCGCCATGCTGGGCCGCACGCCGGCAACATTGCGCTCCATCATCGACGGCCGCTCCACCGATCTGCCGGCGCAAGCGCGTGAGGGCGAAGAGGTAATGGGATTTGCGCCCATCAGCCGCTACCGCTCTGCCAATCGCAGTTTCGAGGTGCGGTTGACCATATTGCCCGCCACGGCCGGCGGCGCCGTGGTGCGCGATGGCAGCCTGACCATCACCGAAGCCGATGGCAGCGCCCTTGTGCTACCGGTGGCTGGCCTCGCCGGTTGCCCGCAATAGTGGCGGCACGACGCACAAACACGCCGAGGGAATGGGCGTTGGCCATCGGCGGCGGGCTGGCCCTGTCGGCCGGGCTGGTGTGGGTGCTGCGTGGCGGCGGTGATGAGGCGCCGCCTGCATCGCTGCCGCCGCCTCCACCGACGCCCGTCACCGCTGCGCCGCCGCCGCCACCTGCTGCGGCCGTCTCTGCGCCGCCCGATCTGGCACTTGCCGGCCTGCGGGCCGGGCCTGATGGCGGCATGGCCATCGTGGTGGCCGGCGGGAAGCAATATCTGCTGCGCCCCGGCCGCGCCTTGCCCGGCGGCATCAAGCTGCTGCGCGTGGAACCGGGCCGCGCCATCCTGGCCGGACCGTCCGGCGAGATGGTGCTGGCCTTTGCCGATGCAGCGCCAGCCATGGCCGGGCCGTCCGCACCGCCCGGTGGCGACCCGACGCCATGGCGGCTGGCATTGTCGCCGCTGCGCGAACAAGGCCGCCTGGTAGGGTGGCGACTGAACAGTCTGGCAGGCCTGCCGGCGCTGGCCCGCGCTGGCCTGAAGCCCGGCGACGTGCTGCTGTCGGCCAATGGGGCTGAGCTGATCTCCGAAGAAAAAGTCATGGAGCTGCCGCAGGAACTGGCCGCCAATGGCCGCCTGCCGATCGTCTATCGCCGCGGCAGTGCCCAGCGTGAAGCCGTGGTCACACCCTGACCGGGACAGCCCGCGCTGTCATGAAACTGCAACCTTCACGTCACTGAACTGCCATCCATCCGTCACCCGATCGCAACCGTGCCGTAACCGCGCCGCCACGAATCGCGCCTAAAGCCCACCTCAACGCGGGGGCGTGACTGGCCAAAAGGCGCACCTCAGTTTGTTCAAACCACACGGCCAACAGGGGTGACCCCATGACACGCTCAAGCAATATCCGCCTTCGCACGCTCCTCATGATCGGTTCGGCGCTCACGCTGGCTGCCTGTGATGGCGCCAAGAACATCGCGTCGCCCGGCGAAGGCGCCATCGTGGTGCCGCCGCCCGCCCCGGCCCCGGCGCCCGCCCCCACGCCGACCCCGACGCCAACGCCCACCGGCCCTGCCGAAAGCTGCCCCACCGGCACCACCAACGTTGGCGTGATCAACAACCTGCGCAACTGCCAGATTTCCGGCACCATCACCGGCGGCCTCACGCTGGCCAACATCCGCGGCGTCGTCTACTCGCTGTCGGGCCGCGTCAATGTCGGTATCGATCTGGGCGCTGATCCGGGCGCGCCGGCCGCTGGCGGCCAGCAGGGCATCCTGACCGTCGATCCGGGTGTGGTCGTCTTCGGCTCTTCTGGCGCTGATGCGCTGGTGATCAACCGTGGTTCGCAGATCTTCGCGGAAGGCACCGCCACCCGCCCGATCATCTTCACCAGCCGTTCCAACATGGAAGGCGGCGTGAATGCCAGCTCGATCGGCCAGTGGGGCGGCATCGTGTTGCTCGGTCGCGCGCCGATCCACACCTGCGTTGGCGCTGGCGCCACTCCGGGCACCGTCAACTGCCAGTCGGCGATTGAAGGCCTCACCGGCGCCTTCTACGGCGGCGGCAGCCCGGCCGATAATTCCGGCCGCCTCGCCTATGTCCAGGTGCGTTACCCCGGCTTCGAAGTCAGCCCCGGCAATGAATTGAACGGCATCACCTTTGGCGGCGTCGGCAGCGGCACCACTGCAAACTTCATTCAGGTCCACAACAGCTCCGACGATGGCATCGAATGGTTCGGTGGCCGTGTGAGCCACAAGCGTATCGTCCTCACGGGTGCGGACGATGACTCCATCGATACCGATCTCGGCTTCAAGGGCCTGCTGCAATATGTGCTGGTTGTGCAGCGCACCGATGGCGGTGATCGTGTGATCGAAGCCGATACGGCTGGCGGCGAAACCAAGACCCCGCGTTCCAACCCGCGCATTGCCAACTTCACCTTCATCGGCAACCGCACGCCCGACAGCGTTCTGCTGCGCGGCGGCACCGATTACGGTCTGACCAACGGCATCATCCGCAACACCACGGCCACCGGCCTGTGCCTCGACATCGACGGCGCCCAGACCGCAGTGACCACGGCCGATGCCCCGACCGACGAAGCCGGTGCGCCGATCTTCCGCTCGGTGATCTTCGGCTGCTCGGGCGCGGCCCGTGACGAAAGCGATGTGCCGCTGGCCAGCATCACGCCGATCATCACCGGCAACAACAACCTGCTGCCGCCGCAGACTCTGACCCTGACCGATATCTTCCTGCCGGGCAGCTTCGAAACCGCTGCGGTTGCCACCAACCCGCGCACGGCCTTCACCGGCACCGGCACTTTCTTCGATGAAACCACCTTTGTTGGTGCGTTCCGCAACGCAGCTGACACCTGGTATGCCGGTTGGACCTGCGGCGTTGGCACCGGTGCCACCGCCTGCACCGCAGCCCCCTCGCCGATCCAGTAAGCGCCGATCCAGTAAGGGCTGGGGCCGGCGGCGCGACCTTCGCAGCTGCCGGCCACCGCATTTCGACCGGGGACAAGATAATGACCAACAAGCTGCCACTCCTGCTTTCGACCACCATGATGGTGGCGTTCGCTGCCCCTGCCTGGGCCCAACCGGCGACCCCGCCGGCACCCGAACCGGCTCCGGCTGCCGAAGCGCCGCCGGAAGAAGAGCCAGTCGATATTTCGATCCCCGGCGGCGGCGGCAGCGAAATCGTCGTCATCGGCCGGCGCATCCCCAACACCGTGCGGCTGAGCCGCGAAGTGGTGTCGGTGCTGAGCCAGGCCGACATCGCGCGTTCGGGTGAAGGCGACATCGCCGGCGCCCTGAAGCGCGTCACCGGCCTGTCGGTTGTTGGCGGCCGTTATGTCTATGTGCGTGGTCTGGGTGAGCGTTATTCGCTGGCGCTGCTGAACGGCCTGCCGATCCCGTCGCCGGATCCGCTGCGCCGCGTGGTGCCGCTCGATCTGTTCCCGACCTCGGTGCTGGCTTCGTCTGTTGTGCAGAAAAGCTATTCGGCCAATTTCCCCGGCGAATTCGGCGGCGGCGTCATCAACCTGACAACGCGGGCCGTGCCCAAGGAAGCCTTCTTCACGGTGGGCGGCAGCATTGGTGCCAACACCGCCACCACCGGCCAGCTCGGCTATGTCTATGCGGGCGGCCGCAAGGATTGGACCGGCTATGACGACGGCACCCGCCGTCTGCCCACCGGCATTCAGGCCAGCCAGGACGCCGGCAAGGCGCTGGCCGTGGGCGGCAATTTCTCGCTGCGCCAGTTGCAGGACATCACCGCCACCCTGGCCAATGCTGAAACCAACGTGATCCTCCGCAACGACAATATCCCGGTGAACTGGAGCGGCAACATGTCGGGCGGCCGCGCCTGGGATGTGGGTGACGCGCGCATCGGTTTCGTGTTCGCCGCCGGTCTGTCGAATGATTGGCAGACCAAGGCCGGCAAACAGCAGCTTTCCGGCGGCGCCGCGGTGGGCCAGGGCGGCACGCTGCAGCTCAACCCGGATCAGGATTTCGACTTTGCCGCCACGGAATTCCGCAGCGTTGTCAACGGCCTGTTCAGCATTGGCGCTGAGTTCGGCGATCACAAGATCCGTTTCGCCAACGTCTATGTGAACGACACGATCAAGGAAGCCCGCATCCAGGTCGGCACCGACGACATCAACGTGGGTCGCGACGTGCTGTTGCAGCGCAACGCCACCGCGCAGTTCCGCCGCCAGCTGATCGACACGCAGTTCGTGGGCGAATTCAAGTTCGACGATCTCACCGTCGATCTGCGCGGCACTTATGCCAACTCCAAGCGTCTCGCCCCTTATGAGCGGTTCAACAACTATGCGTTTTCGGCGCAGTTCAAGGATTATGTGAACGATCTGCGGTCGCCGGGCCAATCCAGCCTGGTCGCCTTCAGCCGGCTGAACGAAGACGTGTGGGGCGGCGGCCTCGATCTTGGCTACAAGATCCGCGGCGGCCCGTTCCCGATCAAGCTCACCGCCGGCTATGCCTACAGCAAAGCCGATCGCGTGTCGGAACGTTTTGACTATCGCTATCAGTCCAACGCGGCGCTGCCCGGTGCCGTCAGCCAGCAGCGCCCTGATTTCCTGCTGTCGGATTACAACGTCTATACCTACGGCATCATCCTCAACACCATCTCCACGGTGGCGCCGCGCTATGATGCCGGCCTGACCGTGAATGCCGGCTATGGCCAGATCGAGATCGAACCGACCGATGGCGTGCAGCTGGTGGCCGGCGTGCGTTATGAATCCGGCAAGCAGAACGTGACGCCGGTTGACGTGTTCAACGCCAACCCCGGCTCGGCCTTCAACACGCCCACCAACATCAACGAGGATTACTGGCTGCCGGCGCTGACCGTCACCTGGAACTTCGCTGAAGACATGCAACTGCGCTTTGCCGCGTCGAAGACCATCGCCCGCCCGCAGTTCCGCGAACTGGCGCCGCAGCCCTATTTCGACACCGAAAGCGATCGCCTTAGCTTCGGCAACCAGTTCCTGACCAATTCCCAGCTGATCAACGTCGAAGCCCGCTACGAATGGTATTTCGGCCGTGACGAGCGGCTGGCCGTTGGCGGCTTCTTCAAGGATATCGATCAGCCAATCGATGCCATCGCTTTCGTACAGGGCGGCACCTTCCAGACGACGTTTGCCAACGTGCCGAACGCCCGCCTGTATGGCGCCGAAATCGAAGCCCAGAAATATTTCGACCTGTCGGGCTGGGGTGATCTCTTTGCCACCCGCCGCTTCTTCATCTCGGCCAACTATACCTGGACCAACTCCGAACTGCGCGTGAAGGCGGGTGACACCACGCGCTTCCCGCTTTCGGGCGCGGTGGTGCCGGCGACCGACATCTTCAAGAGCGGCCTGCCGCTTACCGGCCAGTCCGATCATGTTGCGAACCTGTCGTTCGGCTTCCAGGATGATGAAGGCCTGTCGGAACAGACCATTCTGCTGAACTATGCCAGCAACCGCGTTGCCTTCCGCGGCCCGTCGGGCCAGCCCGATCTGGTGGAAAAGCCCGGTATCCGTCTGGATGTCGTGGTGCGCCAGGGCATCAAGCTGTTCGGCAGCGAAGTGGAAGTGAAGCTGGAAGGCCGCAACCTGACCAACACGCGTTATCAGGAGTTCCAGCGCCTCAACGCCAGCCGCATCGACACCAACACCTATGTGCTGGGCCGCACCTTCCAGGCGAGCGTTTCCGCCAAGTTCTAACTTGAGTCCCCCGAAACTGCCGCCGGCGCCCTGTGCTCCGGCGGATTTTTCGTGTCAGGTCACGGGCGGATAGCGGTCGTTTTTTAGATAACCGCCGGATAACGGCGAGGCTGATCGCGGAACCAGGCGGTGATGATATATTTGGTGCCGGCCCGCACCGGCATGCCGGCATGCAGGGTGAAGGCGTTGGGCTGGCCATCGGGCAGGCGGTTGCACCAGGCCACCAGCTTGCCGGTTTCGGGCTGGATGGTCTTGTTCAGATGCTGGAAGCGGGTGGCGCCGCCAGCCTTGGGCTCGTTGAGATACACCATCATCGTCCAGGTGCGCTGGCCGCCATCGGCGGTGTGCGGATAATAATCCAGGCCCGTCGGCTCGAAATAATCGGTGTGCATCTGGAACTGCTGGCCCACCGCATAACGCTGGCCCTGCAAGGCTTCAGCATGCGCGATGTTGAGCCCGGCATAATCGGCCAGCTGGCGATAGACCCGGCCCACCAGCGGATCATCGGCCGGCAGATCGGCGGTTTCACTGGTGCGGAAATCACTGCCCGCGCCATAGGCATCGGTGATGGTGGATGGCCGGCGATGCACATCGATCAGGCTGACCAGCCCGGCGCAATCCGCCGCCGGCAGGAAGCCCTTGCGGATCACCATCTCCACTCGCTTGTCGGGCACTTTCTGGGCGCCGGCAAACCGCGTCATCGAACCATCTCCAGCCAATCGGGCCCCAGCCATAGCAGAATCAGCGCCACGCCCGCCAGCAGGGCGCCAAACGGCAGCCGGGTCATGGCGTTCACGTCGCGCCCGCGAAAATGATCCCAGCCAGCCAGCGCCAGGCCCAGTGCGGCTGCGCCGGTGATCAGGAACGGCAGGCTCCAGCCGCCCAGCAGCGCCCCCAGCCCGGCCAACACCTTGGGATCGCCGCCGCCCAGCCCGTCACGCCCGCGCAGCCGCCTGTAACCAAAGCCCACCAGCCACAGCCCGGCAAAGCCCAGCCCGGTCCCCCACAGCCGCTGTTCCAGCGGCAACCCCGGCAGCAGCAGCGCGAACGGGATCAGCGGCAGGGTGAGCGCATCGGGCAGCCACTGGTGTTCGGCATCAAGGATCAGCAGCGCCAGCAACCACCAGCCGGCCAGCGCCAGCAACAAGCCTTCCAGCGCCGGGAATCGCCACAACAGCCCGGCCCCTATCACGGCCGCCGCCACTTCGATCTGCCAGTGCCGGGCCGAAATGGCCTGGCCGCAGTGCCGGCAGCGACCACGCAGGATGATGTGCGACAGCACCGGCACCAGTTCCAGCGCACCCAATCTTTCCCCGCACCGGTCACAGCGCGAGCGGCCAAGGATAGTATCCCCCTGCGGCCAGCGCGCCGTCACCAGCGCGATGAAACTGCCCAGCAGCAGCCCCAGACTGCCGCCGATGACCGGCCACCAGCCATCGGCAAGCATCAGGGGATCAAAATCTGGCGGATGGCCTGCCCGCTGGCCAACGCATCGAGCGCGTCGTTGATCTCGGTCATCGGCCGCACGCCGGAAAGCAGCCGCTCCACCGGCAGGCGTCCGGCCCGCCACAGGGCAATGTAGCGCGGGATATCGCGCGCCGGTACGGCTGAACCCATGTAGCTGCCGCTGATGGTCTTGGCTTCCGCCACCAGGCTCACCGCCGGAATGGTGAAGGGATCGGCCGGATTGGGCAGGCCCACGGTGACGATGCGGCCACCGCGCGCGGCGGTGCGATAGGCTTCGGCCAGCACCTTGCCGCTGCCCACGCTCTCGATGGCGACCCGGGGCGCGCCATGCTTGGCAAAGGCTTGCGCCGCATCTTCCGGTGCCACCGCCGCGCGGGCACCCAGTTCCAGCGCCAGTGCGCGCTTTTCCGGCACGGGATCGATGGCAATCACCGGTTCCGCGCCAGCCGCCACCGCCCCCAGCAGCGCGGCCAGGCCAACACCGCCCAGGCCCCACACCGCGACGCTCTCGCCAGGCCGCACAACGGCGGAATTGAACACCGCCCCCACGCCGGTGAGCACCGCGCAGCCGAACAGCGCAGCGATCTCGGCCGGGATGTCATCGTCGATCACAACCAGGCTGCGTTCATCAATCACCGCGTGGCTGGCAAAGGCCGACAGGCCCAGATGATGGTGCACAGGGTGGCCGCAGTCCGACAGGCGGAAGCCGCCGCCCAGCAACTCGCCCTTGCCGTTGGCCGCCGCGCCATTGCCGCACAGCCACGGCTCGCCGGACCAGCAGACGGTGCAATGGCCGCAGGCCGGCAGGAAAGCCATCACCACGCGCGTGCCCGGCTTCAGCCGCGCGCCAGGCCCGGCGGTTTCCACGCGCGCCACCGCTTCATGGCCCAGCGCCATCGGCAACGGGCGCGGACGATCGGCATTCACCACCGACAGATCGCTGTGGCACAGGCCGGCGGCTTCGATCGCTACAAGCACCTCGCCTGGCCCCGGCGGCGCCAGATCGAGCGTCTTCATCGTCAGCGGCTGACTGGTGGCATAAGGCTGCGCCGCACCCATGGCGGCAAGAACGGCGGCGGTCGTTTTGGTCATCGTCACACCCTATCGGGAAAACGCGCCGCCGCCAGCGTGGCGCGGGCCAGCGCGGCAGTGGAATCAATCAGCGGCACGGCCACATCGGCTTGGGACAACGCCAACGGCACTTCGGTGCAGGCGGCGATCACCACGTCCGCCCCGGCTGCCGCCAACCGTGCCGCTTCGCCGGCCAGCGCCGCGCGAACATCATGGCTGCGGTCCCCGGCCTTGATGGCATTCACCGCCGGCTGCACAACGGCCAGATCACCTGCCAGAACCGGCACCGGGCTGGCCCGCCCATACAGATCAAGTGCCAGCGTCGCGCCAACGCCCAGGACGCCGATGCATCGCGGTTGATGCGCCATGGCCTCGGCAATCGCCGCGTCGATCATCGAGATGAACGGCGCTGCCATGATCGCATCGGCCCAGCCGTGGGCGGCATTGCATGGCATGGCGAGCAGCTGCGCACCCTGCGCCACCAGCGCCGCACCCATTGCGGCCAGCGCCGGACCGGGCGAGGCCGCGCCCGTCAGCGCCGCCGCGTTGCGATCGGGCACATGCGGGTTGCTGTCCACCAGCACGCGCGGGTGATCGGTATCGCTGGCGGCATTCACGCCTGCCACCAGCCGGCTCAGGAAATCGGCGGTGGCCGCCGGCCCCATGCCGCCGATCACGCCGATTGTCCGATAGTGGGTCATTGATTGAAGGCAGGATCGCGCAACACGCCGGCAAAGGCCGACAGCGACGGCGAGCCGCCGGTGTGCAGGAACAGCACCCGTTCACCCTTGAAAGCACCTTGCCGCGCCAGCGCGATCAGCCCGGCCATCGCCTTGCCGCTGTACACCGGGTCGAGCAATATGCCCTCCTTCGCTGCCAGCAGCCGCACGGCTTCCACCATTTCGGGCGTCGGCAGCGAGTAACCAGGACCAACCCAATCGGCCAGCGCCACGATGTCTGCGGCCACCGGCTGCGGCGTGCCCATCAGGTCGGCGGTCGCCTGCGCCAGCTTCAGCACATTGGCTTCCTGTTCGGCGCGCGGCCGGCGCACGTTGATGCCGGTGACAGGGATACCGGCATTGAGCGCCACCAAGCCAGCGATCAGGCCCGAATGGGTGCCGGCACTGCCCGATGCGACCACGATGCGAACGAAGGCCACGCCTTCATCAAACGCTTGCGCCATGATTTCCTGCGCGCACGCGGCATAGCCCAACGCGCCCAGCGGCGAGGAGCCGCCACCGACGATGATATAGGGGTGGCCGCCCGCAGCCTTCACGGCGGCGGCTTCCACGGCCATTTCCTCGGCCAGATCAGCACCGGCCTTGACCATGCGCACCGATGCGGCACCCATCAGATCGAACAGCAGATTGTTGCCCAGTGCGTCGGGGCTGAAACTGCCCGCCACCCGCTCCTCGATCACCAGCCGGCAATCCAGGCCCTCCTTGGCGGCGGCGGCCAGCGTGAGCCGGCAATGGTTGGACTGCGGCGCACCCACGGTGATCAGCGTGTCGGCACCCTTGGCCAACGCATCGGCGATCAGGAATTCCAGCTTGCGCGTCTTGTTGCCGCCGCCGGCAAGACCGAGCAGATCGTCACGCTTGATCCAGATCTCCGCGCCGCCAATGGCGGCCGAAAGGCGCGGCAGCGGCTCCAGCGGGGTGAAACCGGGGGTGTAACGGCGACGGGGGAAGCGGGCGAGGTTCATGGTCGCAGCCCATGGCCGATGTTCCCCGCCATGGGAAGTCCTGATCTGCGCGAGCGGTAAGAATGGTGCCCGGGGGCGGATTTGAACCACCGACACGGGGATTTTCAATCCCCTGCTCTACCCCTGAGCTACCCGGGCCCACATTTGTCACAGCGGTCGGGTAAACCGCGTGGGAGGCGGCCGTTTAGCCAGCCTCGTCGTCGTTGTCCAGCGCAGAGATGTCAGAAAGTTCGTCCGCCTCGCTTCCCGCCGGCAGCACATAGCGATCGGACAGCCAGGCGTTGAGGTCGCGGCTGCGGCAGCCTTCGGAACAGAAGGGGCGGAAGGCCGGCGCCGCGGGGGCCTTGCGGCAATAAACACACGGGCGCGGGCGCGAATCAGGCGGGTTGGACATGGCCCCTCCCTGCCCCATCGCGGGCCTGGAGCGCCAGTGTCCCGCCGGTCAGTCGCGCGCAATCCGCAATCAGGGCCGGGTGCGCGGCCAGCCAATCGATTACGCTGGCCTGGGCCTCGATCTGCACCGGGCCAACCAGACGCTGCGCGCGGCGCAGCAGTTCCAGCGCGGCAAAGCCCGGTTGGCGCACCGCCTCGATCAGGCTCAACTGCCGGCGCGGGCGGATGATCTGCACCAGGCCAAATCCGTTCATCGCGGTCTTTTCAAACGGCGGCGGCAGGGTTTCGGCCAGGATGGCATCCACAACGGCGCGCGGGGCACGGCCGCCAAGCGAAGGGAAATCCACCACCACCGGGCCACCGATGCCATGCCGCCGAATCAAGGCCGCAACGGCGCGGGCCGCCGCTTCGGCCAACCGCGCCAGATCGCCTGTCCCATCCACATCGATCACCAGCATCGCCGGCGTGGGTGCCACCAGCAGCCGGCCGCCGGGGAACTCGACACGGCCCGACAGCGCCTCTTCCACCACCGCATCCCAGCCCGAATCGGCCAGCATGGCCGGACCATGCGCCGGCACCGGCGTCACGGCATGGCCAGCTGTCGCCAGCCGCGTCGCCAGATCGGGCGCTGGGCGCGCCGGGCCATCTTGCGCCGCCACCCGCGCCTGCTTGTCGCGCACACCATCGGGCCGCGCCGGGCGCAGCACTTCCACCAGACGGGTCTGCCCCTCGGGCCAATCGGCCGGCACCGGCGCCAATTGCGCTTCGGCACCGGCCAGCATCACCAATCCCTGCCGGCGATCGGCCAGCCGCGCCGGCGCGATCAGGCCCACCGGCAGCGGGTCGTCAGCGCGGGCGATGTGAGCCTCCACCACCGTATCACCATCCAGCACCAGGGCGCGGGTGGCGCCGGGCGCGGCTTCCACCAGCGCGATCATGCGCGCCAGCCGGCCGCCGTCAGCAGCAGCCGCGTCTCGTTGAGCGGCAGGCCGACCACGCCCGAAAAACTACCCGACAGGCTGCGCACATAGGCTTCAGCGGCGCCCTGGATGGCATAGCCGCCGGCCTTGCCCTGCCAATCGCCGCGCCCGATCAGCCAGTCCACGTCGGCGGGCTGGAGGCGCTGGAAGGTGACGATGGATTCGCTCAGCCGCTCGCGCAGGCGGCCATCCGCATCCACCAGCGCCACGGCCGTCAGCACGCGATGACGGCGGCCGGAAAGCAGCGCCAGGCACGTCCGCGCCGTCGTTTCATCCTCGGCCTTGGGCAGGATGCGGCGGCCAGCGGCGACCACCGTATCAGCGGCCAGCACGATGGCGCTGGGATGGCGACTTGCAACCAATATGGCCTTTTCGCGCGCCAACCGTTCGGCATGAGGGCGGGGCTGCTCACCGGGTTGCACAGCTTCATCCAGATCGGCCGGATCGACCGCATCGGGCACCAGCCCCAATCGGGCCAGCAGATCGAGCCGGCGCGGACTGGCCGAAGCGAGTACCAGCCGCATGGCCGCGCTCAATCCTCCGGCGCGATGGTGACGGTGATGCCGTCCAGCGCCGGGGTGAAGGCGATCTGGCAGGAAAGCCGGCTGGCCGGGGTGAGATGATCCGACGAATCGAGCAGATCGGCTTCATCGGCATTGGCCGGGCCGGTGCGTGCCATGTCGCCTTCGGCCACCTGCACATGGCAGGTGGCGCAGGAACAGCAGCCGCCGCACAGCGCCAACAGTTCGGAAATGCCGGCATCCTTGATGATTTCCATCACGCTCATGCCGGGATGGGCGGGCAGCACATGGCTTTGTCCGTCGCGGGTGATCACGGTGATGCTGGCCATTTCGTCCTCTTGTGCCTGAGTTTCGCTTCGCCCTGTAGCGGGCAGCATCGCGGCGCGCTAGGGGATGGCCATCAGGGAGGACAAGATGCGCATCGCCCACCAATTTGCCCCGCCGATGTCGGCCATGCTCGCCGGCCTGCCCGGCATCACTGCGGCCACCCATATTCCGCAGGAAGATCGCTGGGCGCTGCCCACGGATGTGGACGTGCTGTTCGTGCTGCACGGGCAAGGCCATGATCGCGACGAGGCCAATCACGCCCCGCGCCCCGCCGGCTGGCCCGGCAGTGTGAAGTTGGTGCAACTGGCCAGCGCCGGTGCCGATGATTATCCGCCCTGGCTGTTCGAAGCGCCCGCCGTCGCCAGCGCATCAGGCACCACCGCCATTCCGATCGGCGAATATGCGCTGGCCGTGATGCTGGCTCATGCCAAGCAGCTGGCCACGATCACGCTGAAAGCCGGTGAGGAGTGGCCGGAGCGCACCCAGTTCATCGATCAACCGCTGGCCACCCTGCACGGGCGCACGCTGGGCCTGATCGGCCTGGGCAATATCGCGCGCCAGGTGGGGAAATATGCCCACGCCTTTGGCATGGAGATCATTGCCGCCCGCGCCAGTGCCGCGCCTTCGCCCGATCCGTATATACGCACCGCACCGCTGGACGAGGTGGTGGCCCGCGCCGATCATCTCGTGCTGGCCGCCCCGATCACGCCGGCCACCCAGCATCTGCTGAACGCCGAACGGCTGGCGCGGATGAAGGCCACGGCGCACATCGTCAATGTCGGCCGCGGTGGGTTGATCGATCAGGATGCGCTTCTGGCCGAACTGGACAAGGGCCGGCTGTGGGCCAGCCTTGATGTCACCGATCCGGAACCGCTGCCAGCCGGCCACCGCCTGCAGGGCCATCCCCGCTGCCGCATCACCCCGCACGTGTCGTGGAGCAACCCCGACATCAACCGCCGCATCATGGAACGGCTGGTCGAAAACATCCGCCGGCTGGGTGCAGGCGAGCCGCTGCTGGGCGCGATTGATTGATCAAGGCCGGGGGCGCATCCTCGCGCCACCACAGGAACTGCCGATGACCCTTTCCGCCGCAACCATCCGAAAAACCGGCTGGAGCCTGGCCGCCGGCCTGCTGCTGCTCCCGGCGCTTGCCATGGTGTTCACTGACGAGATGAACTGGGGCCCCGGCGATTTCCTGGCCGCCGCGCTGCTGTTGGGCACCACCGGTGTCGTTCTCGAAATCGTCGCCGTCCTGCCCCGCCGCCAGTGGCGCACCATGGGCATGCTTGGTGGCCTTGCCATGCTGCTGCTGGTGTGGGCCGAGCTCGCCGTCGGCATCTTCCACTGATCAGAAGGGCAGCACCTTGCCCTTCTTGGAGAATTTCAGATAGCCGCCGTTCAGGCCCAGCCGCCAGCCGACGCCCAGCTTGATCGGCACGATCACGATATTGTCGCGCTGCAGATAGTTGGCGGTGAAGCCGCCGATCAGATAGGCCTTGCCCTCGGCGGCCGGATAGCGGCGATACAGGTCTTCGGTGTCGTTCAGATTATACACCAGCGCGAAGACCTTCGAACCATCGCCGCCGATGTCGAAGCCCACCGAAGGCCCGGTCCAGTGGATTTTCCGTTCACCTTCCACCTTGTGATACAGCATGCCCGAACCATAGCGCACACCCACGATGAAGGCGCCGCCGGCCTCGCGGCCAACGATATAGGCATTGGGCTGGCCGCGATCCTTGAAGGTCTTGCGAACGATTTCGGCCAGGCCTTCGGCGCCCTTGCCAAACACGTCCTCGGCGGCGCCCAGCACATCTTCCTCGGCATAGGTTTGGGTGGCGGGCGGCGGCGGCGGAGCGGCGGCAGGTGCTGGCGCCGGCACAGGTGCCATCTGGGCTTCCTGCGCCAGAGCCGGGCCCGCTGCCAGCAGGCCAACCAACGCCACGGCCATCACCTGCTTCATCATCTGCTGCATCTGTCGGGCCCTCGCCATCATGTGGATCCTGTCTCGCCTTCCCAGCCTGAACCGGGGCTGAGCCACCACAACTGCGTTGTAGCCGCCAGGCGCCGCCGGGGCCAGCCGCGAAAGCCTGTTGCCAAGCCCCATGCGGCATGGCTATAGCCTCCGCCTCGCTCGGAGTCGTGGGTGAGTGGCTGAAACCAGTAGTTTGCTAAACTGCCGATCTGGGTAACTGGATCCGAGGGTTCGAATCCCTCCGACTCCGCCACTGCAAAAGTGAGAATTAGCGATGGAGCCCGCCAGTGCTGCCGCGCTGGCCGGCCTGTTCGCCAGCGCCTTTCTGGCCGGCTCCATTCTGCCGGCGCAATCTGAAATCGTGCTCGCCGCCTTGCTGCTGGCCGGCGAGCATCCGGCTTGGCTGCTGGTGCTGGTCGCCACGCTGGGCAATGTTGGCGGCGCGGTGCTCAACTATGGGCTGGGGCGCTCGGTTGATCGCTTTCGCGGCCGGCGCTGGTTCCCGCTTTCGGCGGCGGGGTGGGAGCGCAGCGCGTCATGGTTCAACCGCTTCGGCCGCTGGACGCTGCTGCTGAGCTGGATGCCGGTGGCGGGTGATGGCTTCACCGTTTTGGCCGGTGCCGCGCGCACGCCCTTCCCGCTGTTTCTGGCGCTGGTGACGCTGGCCAAAGGCGGGCGGTATCTCGCGTTGGCCGCTGCCGTCGCCGCGTTCTGAAGGCGGCCACGAAAAAGGGGGCCTTGCGGCCCCCTTTCCCTTCGCTTTGATGGTCCGGCGCAATCAATATTTGATGCGGATACGCGCATAATAGAGACCGCCGTTGAACCCAAACGGGCCGCCGGTGTTCGGATAGATTTCACCGCTGTTGGTGCCGCCCGTTGACAGGAAGAGCCGGTTGTCCGGCGAGTCCTTGATCTTGTCAGGATAGGCGTTGAACAGGTTCGAGGCGCCAACCGACAGGGTGAAATGTTCCATGAAGGTATAGCTGACATCGAGATCGGTGGTGAACTTCGCACCGAAAACCTGGCCGGGATAGCCGACTTCTTCAACCCAAGAGCCATAATAGGACTCGCGCACCGTGATCCCGAAACCGTTGCTCTGCCAGTTGAGCGTCAGGTTGGCGCGGTGGTTCGGCGCCAGGTTGCGAATGTTGGCGATCAACGCCGGGCTGATGACGTTGGGATCGAACCTTGGCACGGTGGATTTGTTGTAGTTGTAGGCGAGAATTGCGCTGGCCTTGCCGCCGAGCGCATCGCCGCGCCAGCTGCCCACAATGTCGATGCCGCGGGTGCGGGTATCAAAGCCGTTGGTGAAGTAGTTCACCGCGCCGCCGTCGCCCACGGCCGCAAGCGCCGGTTCGCGGGCAATATCGGCTGCCGTCACGTTGAAGTTCTGGCTGATCCCGATGCGGTTGGTCACCTTGATGCTGTAGGCATCAACCGTCAGGCTGAACGCGTCGGAAGGCGTCAGCACGAAACCCAGACCAAAGTTGGTCGAACGTTCCGGCCGCAGCGACTGCGCGCCGAAATATTGCGCGATGTTGCTGGTCACCGGATAGGTGCCCACCTGCACCTGGTCACCCGCCACGAAGGTGGTGGTGAGGATGGCGGTGTTGTTCTGGCCCGGCGACGGTGCATGGAAGCCGGTGCCGGCGGTGCCGCGGATGGCCAACATGTCGGCCACTTCCCAGCGGAAATTGCCCTTGGCCACGAACGCGCTACCGAAGGTGTTGTAGCTTTCAAACCGGCCCATGGCGCCAAGGCTGAGGGTTTCGGTCACGTCGGCTTCGAGACCGGCATACACGCCATAGCTTTGCTGGCTGCGCGAACCGGCAAAGGTCGGGCTGGTGCCACCATAACCCGATGCGCCGGGTCCCTTGGTGGTTGTGCTGTCAAAAACATACGTGCCGCCGCCTTCGCCGGATTGCAGCGTGTAGAGATTCTGCACCGCAAAAGGCCCCGCAGCATAGGACTGCACGTCACCTTCGGTCTGCGTGTAGGTCTCCCGGCGGAATTCACCGCCCCACGACAGTGTGATCGGGCTGGCGAGGCCGGCTTCAATCCCGTACGTGAAATCGGCGTTGAGGTTCTGTTCTTCCTGGATCAGCTTGCCGAATTGAAATTCGGACTGCGACGCGGGGCCGTACGACGGGCTCAGCGAGTTATACATCGACAGGTTGATCTGGTTGCGCGCAATCGTGGCCGACAGATCATAGGTGAAATCGTTCGACTTGCCCTTGACGCCCAGCACACCGAAATATTGATCGGTTACACCGACAAAGCGCGGGGTAAAGCCGCCCGGATAACGGGTCTTGAAGTTGAAGATATTGTTATCTTTGACAAAGCCGCCCGCCGGGCAGCCCAGCGGCCCCGCGTTGGCCGGGCAGGGAGTCAGATAGATGGGGTTGAACGCGGCGTTCCTGTTGAGATTGGTTGTCCCGCCGCTAACCAGTGGCACGTTGGTAAAGGATTCAGGAACGCGATAGTTGAAGCTCTGATCCGCCTTGAGGTGCGAATAATTGGCGATGAAATAGAGCTTCGCTTCCGGGCTGACTTCAAAGGCGCTGTTGAGCAGGAAGCGGTAGGCATAGCCTGGCGACGAACCATAGATTTGGGCCGGGTTCGGGATCTGGCTGGCCACAGCCGGGAACTGCTGGGCAAGCAGCAGCGCCGAAGCGCGGGTCACGTTGCGAATCGTGCCCTTGTCCTCGGTATATTCGCCGGTCAGGTTGATGAAACCGCGGTCACCCAGCTTGACGCCGGCATTGGCCGCAAACTGGTAGCTTTCGCCGTCGCCCCTGTAGAACTGGCCAATGCGGCCAACGACTTCCAGCCCGGCGTCTTCGCGCAGGCCATAGTTCATCACGCCGGCAATGGCATCGGAACCATATTGCGCGGTGGCGCCGTCACGCAGGATCTGCAGGTTCCCGATGGCGAGGGTGGGAATGGTCGAAATGTCGGCGCCCTGGCTGCCGAACGACAGCGCGGTGTCACCGCCCGTGTACACCTGCACCAGCGCCGAACGATTGAGGCGCTTGCCGTTCAATTGCACCAGCACTTCATCGGCCGACAGGCCACGCAGCGACGGCGCGCGCACGAAGGTGGAAGCATCGGCAATGGCGTTCTGGCCAACATAGAAGGACGGGACCAGCGCCCGGACGATATCGAGCACGTTCGACGCCGGCTGGGTGGCGAGTTCGGCAGCACCCACCACGTCCACCGGCGATGCGGTGTCGAGGATCGAGCGATCGGTGCGGCGGGTGCCGACAACGACGATCACCTTCTCTTCACCGGCATTTTCTTCGGCAGCGGCGGTTTGGGCGGCAGCGGGCGCGGCAGCCACGGCCAGCGCCAGCATCGGCAGCGCCGATCCGGCGAGCAGCAGGCGGGACAATATTGGGCTTTGCATCGTCGTTTCCCCTTGAACGGTTGCGGGTCACTCCCCCGGCGACCACTGATGGAGATGCTAGGCCGTCATGAGTCTGTCACATTGTTGATAAGCGGTAATGGGCGCTGCAGTCGCCGGAATCACCCCGCACTGTGGCCAAATTGCATCGAAATGTGACGTTTTGCTAACGTTCGGTAACAATCTGGCCGCTCAGCCATTGGTTCAACCGGCTGGCGGGATCGGCCAGCACGGCGGCGGCCGGCCCTTGTTCGACGATGCAGCCAGAATCGATGAAGGCGCAAGCATCGGCGATGCCGGCGGCTTCGGCGAGATCGTGGGTGACGATGACCATCGGCGCCGCGCTCTGGCGGCGCAGGTTGGCCACGGCGGCAATCAGCGCGCGACGCACCGGAGGATCGACGGCGGCAAACGGTTCATCCAGCAGCAGCACATCGGGTGCGCGGGCCAGCGCCCGGGCCAGCGCCACGCGCATCTGTTCGCCGCCTGACAGGCCGGAGGGGCGGCGGCCGAGCACCGGCCCGTCCATCTGCATCGCCGCCAGCAGCGCCAACGCGGCGTCACGGTCAGGCGTTGATTGCGCAATCATCACATTGCCCAGCGCATCAAGGTGCGGAAACAGACCGCCGCCCTGCAGCACCAGGCCCACGCGGCGCTGCCAGGCCGGCAGGCAGTGGGGGCCCGTCTGCCAGTCCTGCCCGTCCACGCGCACCGTGCCGGTGGTCGGCAACAGGCCGGCGATGGCTTTCAGGATCGTCGATTTGCCGGCGCCCGATGGCCCGACAAGCGCCAGCGTCTGCCCCGGCGGCACGTGGAAGGCGGCGTCCACCAACAAAGGCCCGGCGCGGGTGACCGAGACGGACAGCCCCTCAGCCACGTTTGCGGCCCAAAAGGAACAGGAGCGTGATGGCGATCAGACTGATGCCGAGCAGCAGCAGCGCCAGGCGGCCCGCGCCCGCCATGTCGAAGGCCTGCACGCGATCATAGATGGCAAGGCTCAGCGTCGCGGTTTCGCCGGGGATAGCGCCGCCCACCATCAGCACAACGCCGAATTCACCCAGCGTGTGGGCAAAGGCCAGCACGGCGCCGGTGGCGAGGCCGGGCCAGGCCAGCGGCAGCTCCACCTTTGTGAACGCCCGCAGCGGGGACAGGCCGCAACTGGCGGCGGCGGCGCGCAGATCATCGCCCACCGCCTCGAACGCGCGCTGTGCCGGCTGCACCATCAGCGGCAGGTTGACCAATACGGAGGCGACGAGGATGCCGGCGAAACTGAACACCAATTGGCCGCCCGTGATCGCCTGCCAGCTGCGTCCGATCACACTGTCCGGCCCCATGCCGATCAGCAGCGCCAGGCCCACCACCGTGGGCGGCAGCAGCAGCGGCAGCAACAGCAGCGCTTCGGCCAGCGCCCGACCACGCCAGCGGGTGGTGGCGAGCCAATGGCCAAGCAGCAACGCCAGCGGCAGCAGCAGCGCCACGGTTGCCGCTGCCAGCATGAGCGACAAGTGCAGCGCGGTCAGATCGGCGCCGCTCACGGCAGACCAAATCCGGCCCGGGCCAGCGCGGCGCGACCGTTCGGCCCGGTGAGGCGATCGGCGAGGTCGCGCGCGGCCGGGGTGGCGCCGGGCATCAGCACCAGCGTCTGCACAAGCGGCGGATGCAGCGCGGGTGACACCGGCACCACGATCAGACCACTGCTGGCGGCGCGCGCCAATGGCAGCGCCACCAGCCCGGCCTCTGCCGCGCCCGTTGACACGAAACTCAGCGCCTGCGCGACATTGTCCCCCAGCACCAACGGCGCGCCGGTGACGCCCAGCCCGGCCAGCACGGCACGGGCGGCGACGCCGTAGGGCGCGTGCGCTGGATTGGCGATGGCGAGGTGGCGGATGCGGCCCGCCACAATCGCCGCCTTCAGGCTGGCCAGATCGGTGATGCCGCTGGCGCGCGTTGCCACCAGCGCCAGCCGGCCCAGTGCATAGGGCCGGCGATCCACTCCCGGCACCGCCGCGGCAAGGCGATCCGCGTGGCTGGCGTCGGCCAGCAGCAGCAATTGGAACGGCGCGCCGTTCATCGCCTGCTGCACCATCTGCCCTGACGATCCGAAGCTGAGGCTGAAGCGCGCGCCCGTCTGCGCCTCATGACCGCGTACCAGCGGCGGCAGCGCCAGCCGCAGATCGGCAGCGGCAGCCACCGGGACGGGAGGCGCGGCCAGCACAGGCCAGGCCAGGCACAACAACAGCAGGAACAGGCGGATCATTGCTGGGCCTTGTGCCAGCCACACGCCACAGGTGCAACGCGCGTCAAAAGCCGCTAACGGCCCGGCATGAACCATCCTGATCCTGTCGAACCCTTCCACGCCATCCGCCTGTCGCGCCTTGCCCGCCGGCTGGAGGCGGAAGGACGCAGCATCATCCACATGGAATTCGGCCAGCCTTCCACCGGCGCGCCCGCTGCCGCCATCGCCCGCGCGCACGAAGTGCTGGACAATGATCCCGGCAGCTATTGGGAATCGGAACCGCTGAAGGCTCGGATCGCCGGCCTGTACCAGTCCCGCCACGGCGTGCACGTGGCGCCGGAACGCATCGTGCTGTCCTGCGGTGCTTCGCCGGCGCTGGTGATGGCGCTCACCTCGGCGTTCCGGCCCGGTGATGTCATCGCCATGGCCCGCCCCGGCTATGTTGCCTATCGCAACAATGTGCGGGCGCTGGGCATGATCGTGCAGGAAATCGCCTGCGGCCCCGAAAGCCGCTACCAGATCACCGCCGCGCACCTGGCGGCGCTCGATCCCGCGCCGGCCGGTGTCATTATCGCCAGCCCGGCCAATCCCACCGGCACTGTCATTCCGGCGGATGAGATGGCCGCCATCGCCCGCGTTTGCCAGGAACGCGGCATCCGCATCGTGTCAGACGAGATCTACCACGGCCTGTCGTTCGTTGGCCCGGTGGCAAGCGCGCTGGAATATGCGCCGGACGCGATTGTGGTGAACAGCTTCTCCAAATATTTCTCGATGGTCGGCTGGCGGCTGGGCTGGCTGGTGGCGCCCGAAGACCTGATCGATTCCGCCCGCGCCCGCATGGGCAATCTCTTCCTCACTGCCCCCACATTGTCCCAACACGCCGGGCTGGTGGCGATGGACTGTGTGGACGAACTTGAGGGCCACATCGCCCGCTATGCCGTCAACCGCCAGTTGATGCTGGATGCGCTGCCGGCGATGGGCCTGACGAAGATCGCGCCGCCCGATGGTGCCTTCTACATCTGGGCCGATGTGGCGCATCTCACCGACGATGCGATGGCGCTGGCCGAGCAGTTGCTGCTGGATACCGGCGTGGCGACTGCACCGGGCATCGATTTCGATCCGGTGGAGGGCCGCCACTTCATGCGCTTCAGCTTTGCCGTGGATACGCCGCAGGTGCGTGAGGCGATCGCCCGGATGACGCCGTGGTTTCAGGCGCGCGGCTGATTATTCCGCCGCCACAACCCGCCGCCCGGCATGGGCGCGGAAGAATATCAGCGCCGTGATGCCAACAAAAACCAACGACACGACGAACGGCGCCCCCGGCGCATAGATGGGCGCATCCGCGACGGAGAAGCGCGCGAACACCGTCGTCATCAGCGGTGGGCCGACAATGGCCGAAAGGCTCTGGATCGAGGCCACCGCGCCTTGCAGCTCGCCCTGCTCGTTTGGCGCGACCTCGGCCGACATCAGGCCCTGCAAACAGGGGAACACCAGCCCCTGACAGGCCGAAACGGCGATGCCGAGGTAAACCATCCAGCCCGCATCGGCCATCGCATAGGTGGAATAGCCCGCCACCGCCGAAATCAGGCCGAATACGATGATGGGGCGCTGGCCAAAGCGCGGGATCAGCTTGCGGCCCAGGAAGCCCTGCACGATGGCGCCGGTGACGCCTACGGCGGCCAGGCTCCAGCCCACCTGCTCCGGCGTCCAGCCATAGCGCAGCTGGCCGTGATAGCTCCAGATCGAATAGAGCGACTGGTAGGACAGCGTCCACACGAACACGGTCGCGGCCAGCATCAGCACCACCGGATGCGCCGATTTCAACCGCATCAGCGCGCCCACCGGATTGGCGCGGCGCCATTCGAACGCGCGGCGCTTTTCGGGTGGCAGCGATTCCGGCAGCACGAACAGGCCATACAGGAAATTGGCCATGGCCAGCCCAGCCGACACCAGGAACGGCACTTCGGTGCCGAACTGCGCCACGAAACCACCCAGCGCCGGCCCGATGATGAAACCGAAACCGAACGCCATGCCGATCACGCCAAAGTTTGCCCCGCGTTTTTCGGGCGGGGTCACATCGGCGATATAGGCATAGGCGGTGGGGAAGGTCGCCCCGGTGATGCCGGCCACCACGCGGGCAGCCACCAGCCACCACAGCGTGGGGGCAAAGGCCATCACCACATAATCCAGAGAAAACGCCGCCATGCTGGCCAGCAGCACCGGGCGGCGGCCAAAGCGATCGGACAGCCCGCCGATCACCGGCCCCATCAGAAACTGCACGCTGGCATAAAGAAAGGCGATCCAGCCCGAAACCTCGGCCGCGTTCGCCAGATCACGCCCCGTCAGCTTGACGATCAGCTGCGGAAACACCGGGATGACGACGCCAAAGCCGATGGCATCGATCAGAACGGTGATGAAGATGAAGGCCAGCGCGCGGTTCACGCCGGCTGCGTAGCGGCTTTTTGCGTCCGCGCCTATCCGCCATCACCGGGGTTGCGCGGGTGCGGCAAAATGTGTTTTGAGTGGGCAAAGGAGCGACACGTGTCCGTGCTCAAGACGATCTTCACTTGGTGGAATGGCCCCGGCCTCGGCACCCGCATCTTCACCGCCCGCAACGGCGAGGAAGTGGGGCGCGATGATCAGGGCAACATCTATTACCGGTCCGGCACCGGCGCGGCGCAAAAGCGCTGGGTGATCTACAACGGCGAACCCGAAGCCACGCGCATTCCGCCGGAATGGCATTTGTGGATGCACAAGACGGTGAATGAGCCGCCAAGCACCAACCCGCTGGTGACGCGCGTGTGGGAACGTGAATGGACGCCCAACGCGACCGGCACCAAGCTGGCCCATTCCCCCAGCGGCGCACTGATCGCCGGCGGCCAACGCGCGGCGACCACGGGCGATTATCGCGCCTGGTCGCCTGACGCCTGATGGCCGGCACGCTGAAGGACCATCTGGCCGAGGCACTGATCGGCCTGTTCGTGGTGCTGCTGGCGGCCGGATTCGTCGCCTTTGCCTGGGCCCGCACGGGCGCCGGTGAAGGCAGCGACGGCGTCACGCTCACGGCGCGCTTTCCCAATATCGGCGGCGTCACATTGGGCACTGATGTGAAGGTCGCCGGCGTCAAGGTGGGCAAGGTGGTCGGGCTGGAGCTGGATCCGACCAGCTATCAGGCGGTGCTGCGCCTCACGGTAGACCGTGGGCTGAAACTGCCGATCGACAGTTCGGCGGCGGTATCATCCGAGGGCCTTCTGGGCGGCAATTTCATCGCGCTGGCGCCGGGCGCCGAGGCCGACATGCTGAAGGACGGCGGCGAGATCATCGAAACATCGGGTGCGCCCGATCTGATGGGCCTGATCGGCAGCGTCGTGAACCGCTCAGGCGGCGATGCGCCAGCAAGCGAACCTGCGGCCGCCAATGCCCCGGCCAAGTGAAGCGCTGGCGCTGGTCGCCGGCCTGATTGCGGGTGTTGCAATGGCGCAGGAAGCGCCGCCGGCCGCAGCGCCCGCCGCTGCGCTACCCCCGGCCAAACCCGCCGCGCCGCGCGTCGCACAAGTCACCCCGGTCAAGGAGCGCGTGCTGGTGGTCGGCGCGCTGGCCAAGCGCACAGGGGAAACGCGCTTCCTCACCCTGAAGCCCGGGCAATATATTGATTTCGCCGGGATCCGCATCACCGCGCGCACCTGCGAGACGACGCCGCCATGGGAATGGCCAAAATTGCAGGGCGCGTTCCTGCAGGTCGATGAGCGGCTGGCCGGGCAAGTGAAGCGGGTGTTTTCGGGCTGGCTCTATGCCGAAAGCCCCAGCCTGAATGTCATGCAGCACCCGCGCTATGACGTCTGGCTCAAGAGCTGCACGATGCGCTTTCCCGATGGGCCTTCGCCCAAGCCGCC
>JAIXQM010000196.1 GCA_027485735.1 Sphingomonadales bacterium
CCGGCCTGTGGCGCAGATATCCGGCGTTGTTACTGCCCGCCACGCGCGGGCGCTGGGGGATCAATTGCTGGGCGTTGCCCACCGCCTGTGGCCGGCGGAGCGTCGCCGCCCGTCGATCACGCTGGATGTGCTGGTAACGATTTGCGAAGGCGCCAGCGTTGTGGGCAGCATTCGTCTGGCCGCGCCGCCCGATCCGGTGCCGGTGCAGCCGGCGGTGCCGCTGGGCGCGGCGCTGTTCACGCTGCCAGTGCGGCTGGCGGTGCGCATTGCCGAGGAAGAGGTGCCGCTGGCGCGCCTGCTGCCGCTGCAACCCGGCCTGATCATTGGTTTCAACGCCTGCCCCGACATGCCGGTGCGGCTGGGCGACTGCCAGGTGGCGCTGGCCAGCCTCGCCCCGCTGCCCGACGGCCGCCAGCAGGCCAGCATCACGGCAATTGCCCTCAAACCCGTCGGAGACCGCGCATGACCATCGACCCCGGCAATATGCAGGGCCAGCCCACCGATCCGCCCCATGATGTCACCCGCCTGGGTGGCTTTGGCGCGATCAGCGTGCGGCTGGCCATCGAAGTGGGCGGCATCCGCCTGAAACTGGCCGATGTGCTGAACATGGCGCCGGGTCAGGTGCATGTTCTCGACCGGCGGGTGGATCAGCCGGTGGACGTGCTGATTTCCGAACGGCTGGTGGCGCGCGGCGAGATTGTGAGCGTGGGCGACAAGTTCGGCGTGCGGCTGACCGAGGTGCTGCCGGGGAATGGGTTGTGACGCTGACCGTCGGCGCGCTGGTTGACGGGTTGAAGCGCAGGGCTGCTGTGCTGCACCTGCCCGCCCGCCACGCCCAGGTCGTACAATCGTTGCCGCTGGGGCCGGGCAGCCGACTGCTGGTGGTGGAGTTTGCCGGCCGCAAGCTGCTGGTCGGCCAGTCACGCGCCGGGTTGAGCCTGCTGGGCGAGACGGCTGAATGAACGAGGTGCTGAACCTGCCGCCGCTGTCGGCGTCGCTGCAGATATTGCTGCTGATGACGGCGCTGACGTTGCTGCCGGCGGCGTTGCTGATGATGACGGCCTTTACCCGCATCGCCATCGTGCTGGCGATCCTGCGGCAGGCGTTGGGGCTGGGGCAGAGCCCGCCCAACCAGTTGCTGGTCGGCACCGCGCTGTTGCTGACCATCTTCGTGATGAAGCCGCAGCTTGACCGGATTTACGATGGCGCATGGAAACCGATGGTGGCGGGCAGCCTGCCGGCGGAGACGGCACTGGCGCGGACGGGGGCAGAGCTGAAGGCGTTCATGCTGACCCAGACGCGAGCCAAGGATTTGACGCGCTTTGCCGAAATTGCCGGCGGCGGGCCTTATGCCAAGCCCAGCGATGTGCCGCTGCCGGTGGTGATGCCGGCGTTTGTTTCGAGCGAGTTGAAGACGGCGCTGGAAATCGGGCTGGTGATCTATCTGCCGTTCCTGATCATCGATCTGATCGTGGCCTCGATCCTGATGGCGATGGGGATGATGATGGTGTCCCCGGCCACCGTGAGCCTGCCGCTGAAGATCGCGCTGTTCGTGATTGTGGATGGTTGGAGCCTGGTGCTGGGCGCGCTGGCGAAGAGTTTCGGATCATGACCGGCAACGCCCCCGATGATGTGATGCTGGGCGATCTGGCGCGCGAAGCGGTGCTGCTGTTTGCCGGCAGTGCCGCGCTGTTCCTGGTGCCGCTGCTGGTGGTGGCCGTCGTGGTCGGCCTGATCCAGACGGTCTTTTCGGTGCAGGAAAGCAGCATTTCCTTCCTGCCCAAGCTGGCGGCGCTGGTGATGGTGACGGCAATTGCCGGCGAAGGCCTGATGCTGGGGCTGGCGGATTATCTGGAGCGGGGCCTGACCGACATGGTGGGGGCGATCCATTGACCATCGCCATTCCCGGCTTTGATGGGCTGGAATGGCTGATGCGGTTCATGCTGGCCGCCGTGCGCCCGCTGGCGATGGTGGTGCTGCTGCCCAACATCGCCGGGGCCGATCTGCCGTGGCGCGGGCGGCTGGCGCTGGTGGCGGCACTCAGCGTTTTTGCCGCCTTCCGGCCCGGCGCGCCGGTGCTGAGCGGGGCGGATATTCCCGGCGAAATGCTGGCCGGGTTGGTGGCGGGGCTGGCGTTGGCGCTGGCGTTCGGTGCGGCGGGGTTGGCGGGGGAAATGCTGGCGCAGATGGTGGGGCTGGGCTTTGCGCAGCTGGCGCAGGCCAACACCGGCGTGCTGTCCGCATTGTTCACCACGCTGGCCTGGGTGGCGCTGCTGGCGGGTGATGTGCATCTGGAACTGTTTGCGCTGTTGGTGACGATGACCGTGCCCACGCTGGGCCTGGGGGACATCGCGGCCTTTGGCGGGTTGATGTTCCTGTGGGGGCTGAAGGTGGCGCTGCCGATCCTGGCGGTGCTGCTGCTGGCCAATGCGGTGGTGGCGATCACCAACCGGGCGGCACCGCAGCTTTCGGCGATGGCGGTGGGACCGGCGGCGTTGCTGCTGGCGTTCGTGACGCTGCTGCCGCTGTTGTTCGGGCATTTGTTTGGCCGGCTGGCACAGGCGCTTGAGTCAGGCATGGGCTTGCTCGGCTGATGGCGGGCGAGAAGACCGAAAAGCCAACACCCCGCCGGCGCGAGAAGGCGCTGGAGGATGGCAATGTCTTTGCGCCGCGTGAACTGGCTCCGGCTGGCAGCCTGGCGGTGGCGACGCTGTTCCTGGCCATTGCGGGCCCGGCGCTGTGGCAGGATCTGGCCGGGTTTCTGGCGGACTCGTTGGGCCGGGCCGCAGCGGCGGATCCGCGCGTGTTGCTGCGGCGGCTGCCGGTGGTGTGGCCGCTGGTGCTGTTCCTGATGGTGGCGGTGGCGGCGTTCGGGTTGCAACTGGGCGTGACCCGGCATGTCAGCGCCAGCCTCGCCGCGCCGAAACTGTCCCGCCTGTCGCCCCTGAATGGCCTGAAGCGGCTGTTTGGCTGGCAGGGGCTGGCCGGGGCTGCCACCGCGCTGGTGAAGATTGGCGGCATGGTGGTGCTGGCGGTGATGGTGCTGCAGCCGTTGTTGCCCAGCCTTGTCGGGCTGGAGGAAGGAGGGCTGCCGATGATTGGCGCGGCGTTGCTGCGGCTGGCGGTGGCGGCGACGCTGCTGCTGCTGGTGGTGGCCGCCATTGACGCGAGCTTCACCTGGTGGCGGCGCGAACAGCAACTGATGATGAGCCGCGAGGAGGTGAAGCGTGAATCCCGCGAGAATGAAGGCGCGCCCGAACTGAAGGCGGCGGTGCGGCGCGCGCAGATGATCGCCGCCCAAGGCCGGATGAAGAAGGGGCTGGCCACGGCGAGCGTGGTGGTGGTGAACCCGACGCACTTTGCCGTGGCGCTGCGCTACAGAGCCGGTGAGGACGAGGCGCCGGTGGTGGTGGAGAAGGGCCGGCTCGACATGGCGCACGCGCTGATTGCGGCAGCAAAGGAGCTGAAACTGCCGATCATCCGCACGCCGCGGCTGGCGCGGGCGCTGTTCTGGTCAGCCAGGCGGGGCGAGATGGTGCGGCCGGAACTGTTTCAGGCTGTCGCCACCATATTGGCGTTCGTGATGCGCTTTGACGATCCGGAAGGCGAGGCGGTGCCCGATGTGTTCGTGCCGCCCACCCTGGATTTCGACGAGAATGGCCAGCCGCGCAAACCCGGTTCTCCCTTGCCGTTATAAGGTGTCACCATGGCCACCAATGTGCTCACTGCCTTCAACGCCGGTTCCGGGCTGGACAGCCGGGCGCTGGTTGATGGCCTGGTGAATGTGGAGCGCGAGACGCGCAGTGCGCCGCTCACCCGGCGGGTCGAAACGCTCACGGCCCGTATTTCGGCGCTGGGGCAGTTGCGCTCAGCGCTCTCCGGCATTGCCACCTCGCTCGATGGCCGGGTGCGCACCGGCGAGTTGGGCGTGCAACTGGCCAGCAGCGATGCCGCGATCGCTGTGGAGCGGGTGGGCATTGGGCCGGCCAGCGCGGTGGCATCGGGCGTGGTGGTCAACCGTCTGGCGGGCGGGCAGCGGTTGAACAGCGCGGCGTTCACCAGCGGCAGCGATCCGGTGGGGCTGGGCACGCTGAGCTTTCAGTTCGGGCGCCGCACGCCGGTTGTTGGCGGTGGCTTTACCTTTGCTGCCGGCACGCGGCCATCGGTGAACGTGACCATCGGGCAAGAAAACAACACGCTGGCCGGGCTGGCCCGCGCGATCAACGAGTCGGGCGCGGGCATCACGGCCAGCATCATCGCCAGCACCGGCAGTGCCACGCTGGTGCTGCGCGGGCCGGAGGGGGCGGAGAATGCCTTCATCATCAGTGCGGCCGCCACCGGAGGCCCGCTGGGGCTGGAACGGTTCAACCACACGCCCGGTGCGGAAACGATGGTGCTGGGCGAAGCGGCGCAGGATGCGGAGCTGGTGGTGGACGGGGTGGCGATCACGCGGGGCACGAACCGCATCGAGGACGTGATTGCCGGCGCGCGGCTGTCTCTGCGCCGCACCACCACGGCGGGCGTGGCGATCACCGCGGCGCGTGACGGCCAGGCGATTTCGGGCGCACTCGCCGATTTCGTTGGCACCTTGCAGGCGATGCGGCAGTTGATCGGCGATTTCCGCCGGCCAAGCCAGGATGGTGAGGCGCCGGGCCCGCTGGCCAATGATCCCACCGCCCGCGCGCTCGATCAGCGCATCACCCGGCTGGTGACGCAGGCCGTACCGCAAGCAAATGGCCTGCGCCTGGCTGATCTGGGCGTGAGCATCCAGCGCGATGGCAGCATCACGGTGAACACGGCGCAGCTGGCCAATCTGCCGGCCACGCGGCTGGGCGATGCCGAAGCCCTGCTGCGCGAATTGTCGGGCGCGGCCAGCCCGACACGGCCGAACCGGCTGCAGAGCATCGCGCAATTGGCGGTGACTGCAGCTGAGGGCCTCACCCGCCAGCGCGACCGCGCCAATCAGGATCTGGAAAAGGTGCAGCGCGCCGCCGATGTGCAGCGCATCCTGCTGACAAGGCAGTTCGCGGCGATGGATCGGGCTGTGGCCCAGTCCCGCGCCACGCAGGTGCAGCTAGATCAGCAGATCGCCTTCTGGACGCGCCGGGACGACTAATCCACCACCGCAATTTGCAGCCGCCGCATCTTTTCGATGAGCGTGGTACGCTGCAGGCCGAGCAGGCGGGCGCAGCGGGCGATGGTGCCGCCCGACAAGGCCAGCGCTTCGCGGATATAGGCCTGTTCCAGATCGGCGAGCAGCTGTTTCAGATCCACGCCGTCGGGACCAAGCAACGATGGCGTTGTTGGGCGAGGTGGGGGCGCAATCTCGTTCGGCCGTTCTGGCGGCAGTTGCGGCGGCGAGGTGGCGCCGCGCAGCAATTGGCCCAGCGCCTCGCGGCCGATGATTTCGCCGCCATGGTGGATGCAGGCGCGTTCGACGAAATTCTTCAGTTCCCGCACATTGCCCGGCCACGGCAGATCGGCCAGCGCCTCCAGCGCCGCGGGCGTGAAGCGCGCCGGCCGCGCGGCGGCAGACAGGAAATGCTGCACCAGGCAGGGCACATCTTCCGGCCGCTCATTCAGCGGCGGCATGGCGATGTGGATGACATCAAGCCGGTAGAGCAGATCGGCGCGGAAGCGCCCGGCGGCGATGGCAGCGGTGAGATCCACAGACGTGGCCGCCACCACCCGCACATCGACGCTGATCGGCAACATGCCGCCCACCCGTTCGATCACCCGTGTTTCCAGCGTGCGCAGCAATTTGGCCTGCATGGCGGCTGGCATGTCGCCCACTTCGTCGAGGAACAGTGTGCCGCCATGCGCCGCCTCGAACCGGCCGGCGCGGGCCTTCACGGCGCCGGTGAAGGCACCCAGTTCATGGCCGAACAGTTCGGATTCGAGCAGTTCAGCCGGCACGGCAGCGCAGTTCAGCGCCACGAACGGCCGGGCGGCGCGGCGGCTTTTCTGGTGCAGCAACCGGGCCACCACATCCTTGCCGCTGCCCGATGGCCCGGTGATCAAGACCGACGCATCGGCATCGGCAATCTTGTCGATTTCGCTCCGTATGGCAGCAATGGCCGGGCTGATGCCCACCAATGCTGCCAATTGGAGATCAGTACGCACCGCAACTGGTGAACTATGCCTGGATTTGCCCCGCATGTCGGATAATCCTTAACGCAAAATAAACCGTTATGACGCAAGTTCCGGTTTGCCCCCGATCGCGCACTATTCGTGTTACAAGGTCAGTGCGCTGATTTAAGGTGTGAATGCTTCCAGTATGATGCAGCGAAAGTCATCCACAGCCTGTGAATTCTCCATTACGGAGCAAACATGATCAATTGCCGCATCATTTTCCTTGGCGACGAAGCCAGGCTTGCCGGCCTGCACAGGGTGCCCGGTTGGGAAATTTTACCTGCTGGTAACGATCCGCTGGCGGTGGTGGCCAACCTGGCGCTGTTGCCGGCCGATTCGGAGGTGCCGGAAGGCCTGATTGATCGGCTGGCGCTGCCGCTGCTGGTGGCGGTTGGCGAGGCGCCGGCCGCTCACTGGCTGGACCGCGCCGATGGCTTCTTGCTGGCCGGCGATGATGCCGATACGATTGCCACCGTGGCCAGCAGCGTTTTGAATGCCGGCACCGGCTGGCGCGTGGCCGAACAGGCAGGCACGGCCCAGCATATCTCGGCGTTGTCCGCCGAAGCCCAGCGCATTGCCGATGCTCTGGCTGAACTGGCCCGCAGCACCGAACAGGAGGGTGAAGCGCAGGTGTCAGCCCCGATGGTGCGCCGCCTTATCCGCCTGCGCCGCGATCGCGATCGCCATTTCCCCGCCGATCTGTTCGGCGATCCGGCGTGGGACATGCTGCTCGATCTGGTGGCGGCGCGCATGGAGGGGGTGGATGTCGCCGTTTCCAGCCTGTGCGTGGCTGCCGCCGTGCCCACCACCACGGCGCTGCGCTGGGTGCGCAGCCTGAGTGAAGCCGGCGTGTTCGTGCGCCGCACCGATCCGGGTGACGCCCGCCGCGCCTTCATCACCCTTTCCGATCAGGCGCACGAAGCGATGATCGGTTGGCTCAGGCGCTTTGCGACGGTGTTTGCGTTGCGCTGAGCAGTTCCAGCACTGGCGCCAGGCTGCGATCGGGGGCTTCCTCCATCGGAATATGGCCGATGCCATCGAGGATGGTGACGCGGCTGCCCTTGATCTGGCTGTTGAACCATTGCGCGACCGAAACTGGGATCAGCTTGTCTTCCCGGCCCCACAGGATCAGCGTCGGCACGGTAAGGCTGGGCAGTTTGGCCGCCGCGCCATCATCGCCGCTGTACTGGCCGAACCGTTGCACCGTGGCGCGGCGGTTGCCGGGGTAGAGCAGCAGTTCCCAATAGCGATCGACCATGGCCGGGGTGGCGATGGCCTGGTTGGAAACGCTCTGCTGGAAGCTCTTTTCGATCAGGCTGCGCGGCGTGACGGTAGCGAGGATGTCGCGCGCGACGGGCACGCGCGCCAGCCGGAAACCGAGCGGCGGCGAGGAACCTTTCGGCATCGGCTGGCCGCTGGCATCGACGAGAATAAGGGCGGAGAGCCGATCAGGGTGCGCCACGGCATAGCGCCAGGCGACACCGCCACCCATCGAATTGCCACCGAGCGCGAAGCGGGTGAGGCCGAGCTTGTCGACGAGTTTCTCGACGATGCCCACGTAAGCTGCGCTGGTGTACAGCCCTTCCGGCGTTGGCCCGGAAAGCCCGTGCGCCGGCAGATCGAGGCTGACGACTCGGTAGCCCTTGGCGGTGAGCCGCGCCACCCACGGCTCCCAGGTGTGCAGCGAGGCGTTGGAGCCGTGGACCAGCACGACCGGGAAGCCATCGCGCGGGCCTTCATCGCGAACATGGATGGTGGTGCCCGGCGACAGTTCCACGAACTGGCTGGCGGTGTTGGCATATTTGGCCTTCAGCGTGGCCACCGGAATATCGGGTGTGGCAAACACCGCCCACAATACCGCGATCAAGCCGGCGAACACGGCCAGCCCGTAGCCCAAACCGCGCCACCAATTGCGCTTCTTCCCACCCGACATCAGATGGCCTCGATACGGACGGGCAGGCCATCCTTGGGCTTGGGGATCGGGAACATGCGGAAATCGCTTTCCACGTCACCCAGCGGCTTTTCCGCGACGATGCGATGGCCTTCCAGCAGGGCGAAGAAGAACATCTTCACCTGCATATAGGCGAAATGCTGGCCCAGGCACATGTGGGCCCCGCCGCCGAAGGGCACCCAGGCATATTTGTGGCGGCCGCGGCTGTTTTCGGCGGTGAAGCGGTTCGGATCGAAATGTTCCGGGTTCGGCCAATATTCTTCCAGGCGATGGCTGATCATCTGGTTGACGCCGATATGCGCGCCGGCCGGCACGACATGGTTCTGGAAGGTGAAGCTTTTCACGGCGCGGCGCGGCATCGATGGTACCGGCGGGATCAGCCGCAGCGCTTCCTTGAACACCATGTCGGTGAGTTCCATCTCGCCCAGCGTCTGGTAGGTCAGCTTGCCATGGCGCTCGCGGATGCCCTTGATCTCCGCGCGGAGCTTGTCCTGCCATTCCGGATATTTGGCCAGGCACCAGACAATGCTGGTGATCGAAGAGGTGGTGGTATCGTGCGCGGCCATCATCAGGAAGTTCATGTGATCGATGATGTCCTGCTCGCCGAGCAGATTGTCGTTCTCGTCGCGGGCGTTGCAGACCTGGGTGAAGATGTCGTTGCCTTCCACCCCACGCCGCTTGGGGATTTCGCCGGCGAAATACTGGCTCATATACGCCCGGCCATCGACGCCGCGCTTCATGGCGGTGAAGGGCAGCGGCTTGCGGATCACGCCAACCGACGCCGCGACCATGTCGCAGAAGGCCTTGTTGATTTTTTCGGCTTCGCCGCCCCATGGCACGCCCAGGAAACTGGTGGCGGCGAGATCGAGGGTGAGGGACTTGATCGATGGGTAGAAGTTCAGCGATTTGCCCTTCGGCCATTTCGCCAGGCCGCGGGTGATGCCTTCATCTAGCTGGCTGAAATAATGCTGCATCGGCTCGGTCTTGAAGGCGACGCTCAGTGTTTTGCGATGGATGCGATGCTCTTCGAAATCCATCAGCATCAGCCCGCGCGGGAACAGCAGTTCCAGCACCGGATTCCAGCCCAGTTCGCTCGAAAAAATCTTGTCCTTGTTGAACAGGATCATCTCGTTGGCTTCCGGGCCGATCATCGAAACGCCCCAGCCGCCGAAATCCTGCCGGCGCACGATGCGGCCATGTTGCTCGAACAGTTCGCGGCTGCGGCCGAGCGGGTTGGCGAGGAACTTCAGCGTGCGCAGGATCGGAAAGCGCGCCGGGACCATGCCGGGGATATGCTCAAGCTCCGCATAGGTCGGTTCCGGCAGATCGGCCGGGATGAATTCGCTTTTCGCGACGGGGGCATTCATGGGCGCTTGCCTCTTGCTGGGTGCGGAGGTGAGATACGCATTTTCACCGCCCGGCGCAATCACAGCGGCAAACCGCCACTTCCCCCGGCGGCGTCGCCCGGCTAACACGCCAAGTGTGACACCGGACTTCGATCTTGTCCTTGCTGGCGGAGGCCTTGCCAACGGCCTCATCGCGCTGCGCCTTGCGCAACTGCGCCCGGACCTGCGCGTGGCCATCGTGGAAGCCGGGGCAACCATCGGCGGCGATCACACCTGGTCCAGCTTTGGGCTCGACATCAATGAAGAACAGCGCCGTTGGACCCAGCCGCTGTTTGCGCATCGCTGGGATTGCTATTCGGTGCGCTTTCCGCGCCATGCCCGCACGTTGAACGTGGGTTATGGCAGCAGCAACAGCGAGCGGCTGGCTGCCGAAGTGGCCAAGGCGCTGCCGCCGGAGTGCATCATCACCGGCGTACCGGTGGTGGCGCTCAGCCCGACGAGCGTGACGCTCGCCGATCAGCGCGTGCTGACCTGCAGCGCCGTGATCGATGGCCGCGGCCAGAGCAAATCGACCGCGCTCGATCTGCGGTGGCAGAAATTCCTCGGGCAAGAAGTGGAACTGGCGGAGCCGCACGGCCTTGATGGCCCGATCATCATGGACGCGACGGTGCCGCAGCACGATGGCTACCGCTTCATCTACACATTGCCGTTCGGCCCGAAGCATGTGCTGATCGAAGACACGTATTTCTCCGATGGCCGCGATCTGGCGCCCGATCTGCTGCGCCAGCACATCGCCGATTACGCGGTGTCGCAGGGCTGGCAGATTACCGCCGTTACCCGTGAAGAAGCCGGCATCCTGCCGCTGGCCATTGGCGGCGATATCGAAAAATTCCTCGATGAAGGCGTACCCGGCGTGGCGCGCGTGGGCCTAGGCGCCGGCCTGTTCAACCCGGTGACGGGCTACAGCTTCCCGGATGCCGTGCGCATGGCCGATATGGTCGCCGCGCTGCCGGCGTTCGATGCCGTGACCATCCACCGCGCCTGCCGCGACCACGCAGTGCGTGTGTGGAACAGCCGCGGCATGTATCGCGTGCTCAATCGCATGTTGTTCCTCGCCGCGCAGGACGAGGAACGGCGCACGATCCTGGAACGTTTTTATGAACATCCAGACGATCTGGTGGGCCGGCTCTATGCCGCCGACAATCGCTGGAATGATTGGCCGAA
>JAIXQM010000053.1 GCA_027485735.1 Sphingomonadales bacterium
AGCGCCTGGGCCAAGCAGGCCGCTGGGCAGCTCAAGCCGCGTGGCGCCGAACTGGTGGCGGTGACAAGGAACCCGATCGATGCGGCGTGGACCGACCGCCCGGCGCCGAGCCTGGCGCCACTGGAAGTGCATGATGACCAGTTCGCCGGCCGTGCCCACAACGAAAAACGACGCGACGTGGCCGCATGGCTGGCCGGCAAGGGCGCCGATGCGGTGGTGATTGCCGCGCTGGATTCGATTGCCTGGCTGCTGAACATCCGCGGCAAGGATGTCTCGCGCACGCCGGTGGCGCTGGCCTTCGTGATCGCCCACAAGGATGGCAGTGTCGATCTGTTCACCGCGCCGGAAAAGCTGACGCCTGCCGTACGCGCCCATCTGGGCGACGCCGTGCGCTGCCAGCCGCGCGACAGTTTTGCCGAGGCACTGAAGGCGATGACCGGGCAGACGGTGGTGGTCGACCCGCAATCGTGCGTCGCCGCCATCTTCAACGCACTGGAAGCCGGCGGTGCCCGCATCACCGAGGCGCGTGACCCGACCGTACTGCCGCGCGCCGTCAAAAACCCCACAGAGATTGCCGGCACCACCGCCGCGCATGTGCGTGACGGCGCGGCACTCACCCGCTTTCTGGCCTGGTTCGACAGCGAGGCCCCCAAGGGCGAGCTCGATGAACTGGGCGCCGCCGAGCGGCTGCGCCAGTTCCGCGCCGAAACCAACAGCCTCGAAGATCTGTCGTTCGATACCATCTCGGCTGCTGGACCCAACGCCGCGCTGCCGCATTATCGCGTTTCGGACGAGACCAATCTGCCGATAGCCCACGACAGTATCTATCTCGTCGATTCGGGCGGCCAGTATCGCGATGGCACCACCGATGTGACGCGCACCCTAGTGGTGGGCACGCCAACGCCGGAAATGCAGGATCGCTTCACCCGCGTGCTGAAGGGCCATATCGCACTGGCCCGCGCCATCTTCCCGGCTGGCACCAAGGGTGTGCAACTGGACGCCCTGGCCCGCCAGCATCTGTGGAGCGTGGGCCTGGATTACAACCACGGCACCGGCCACGGCGTGGGCAGCTATCTTTCCGTGCACGAAGGCCCGCAGCGCATCGCCGCGGCTTGGTCGGCGCAACCGGGCGGCGATGAACCGCTGCAGCCGGGCATGATCCTGTCCAACGAGCCCGGCTATTACAAGCAAGGCGCCTATGGCATCCGCATCGAGAATTTGGTGCTGGTCGAACGCCGCAGCGCGGAAGGTGCCGAACGCGAGATCATGGGCTTCAAGGAGCTAACCCTGGCGCCGATCGACCGGCGATTGGTGGACGTGAACCTGCTCACCGCCGAGGAGCGTGACTGGTGGAACGCCTATCACGCCCGCGTGGCCGCCGAAGTCGGGCCGTTGCTCACTGATCCGGCGGAACAGCGCTGGCTGGAACAGGCCTGCGCACCGCTGTGAGCCCCTGCGTCACCCTTCACCTTCGCCGCAGCCTGCAGGCGTGGTATCAGCGCACTAAATAACGTTCGGGAGCCACTACCATGATCAAGCACATTACACTCGCCGCCGCCGCGCTGACTGCCCTCGTCGCCGCCGCGCCCGCCCCGCAGAGCCTGCACCAGTTCACGCTGAAGACCATCGACGGCAAGCCGATGCCGATGGCGCAGTACAAGGGCAAGGTGGTGCTGCTGGTCAACACCGCGTCGATGTGCGGCTACACCCCGCAATATGAAGGCCTGCAGGCGCTGCACGACAGCTACAAGGCCAAGGGCTTTACGGTGGTGGGCGTGCCGTCAGGCGATTTCGGCGGCCAGGAATATGGCAGCAATGCCGAAGTGAAGCAGTTCTGCGAGAGCAAGTTCGGCATCAAGTTCCCGATGGCAGAAAAGGCCGTGGTCAAGGGCCCCAAGGCCATCCCGCTGTACAAGTGGGCGGCACACACGCTGGGTGAAGACAAGACCCCGCAGTGGAACTTCCACAAATATCTGATCGGCAAGGATGGCCGCCTGATCGCCGCCTTCGGCACCAAGACCACGCCGACCTCGCCGGAAGTGACCGCGGCCGTGGCCAAGGCACTGGCCACAGGGAACTAATCAGGTTTTTCAGTCTGAGAGGGGTGCTGGCTGCGTGCCGGGTCACCGGTATCGCCCAGTCCTTTCCTCTTGCGCAGATTCGCCCGCAGCGCCGCCGCCAGCCGTTCGGCACGCGCCTTTGCCTGCTTTTCGGTTTCCTTGGTCATGGTTCGCCTCATAGCCCAAGTGTGCGGCGGCGTCAGTGCTTGACAGTGAGGGAGGGCTTGGCCATAGGGCCGCTTCCCGCTTTAACGCGGGTTGGTTCGGGCCGTGCTGCCGTAGCTCAGTGGTAGAGCGCATCCTTGGTAAGGCTGAGGTCGGGAGTTCAATCCTCCCCGGCAGCACCACCGCCCGAACCCCTCCCAAACGTGGCTGACAAGCGCCGCAACCTCGCCTACACCCATCCCGAACAGGGAGACGGGCATGAAGGCGATATTCACCGCATTGTTGCTGGCCACCAGCATGGGCGCCACGGCAGCCGCCGCACAGGATTATCAGCGGCCCGGCGTGCCAAACCTGCGCGATCGCGTTGCGGCGCACGACCGGCTGATCAAGGCGCGGCTGGACACGGTGGTGCCGAAGATCATGCGCGAAGTGGGCACGGACATGTGGGTCCTCGTTTCCAGCGAGTATAATGAAGACCCTGTGGTGAAGACGATGCTGCCGGCCACCTGGGCTTCAGCGCGGCGCACCATGGTGCTGATCTTCTTCGATCGCGGACCGGAAAAGGGCGTCGAGCGGCTGGCCGTATCGCGCTATCCGGTTGGCGATATCTTCCCGGCGGCTTGGGATCCGGAAGCGCAGCCCGAGCAATGGGGCCGGGTGGCGCAGCTGATCGCCGAGCGCAACCCCAAGCGCATCGCCGTCAACATCAACCCGACGTTCGCGCTGGCCAACGGGCTTTCGGCGGGCGAGCATCGCCAGTTGCTGACCGCACTGGGCCCGGCGGCCGCCAAGCTGGAAAGCCATGAGCGCATGGCGCTGGGCTATCTGGAAACCCGCACACCCGAAGACATGGACGTGTACAACGGCATCATGCGCGTGGCGCATTCGCTGATCCCGGAAGGCCTGTCGGAAAAGGTGATCACGCCGGGCGTAACCACCACGCAAGACGTTGTCTGGTGGTATCGCGAACGGCTGGCCGATCTGCGTCAGGATGCCTGGTGCCAGCCTTCAGTGACGGTGCAGCGCGCGGGCGCCCCCGGCATCACGCCCGGCCGGCAGACGCTACCGGAAAACCCGGTGATCATGCCCGGCGATCTGCTGCATGTCGATTTCTGCGCCGGCATGCTGGGCCTGAAGACCGACACGCAGCAACTGGCCTATGTGCTGCGCCCCGGCGAAACGGA
>JAIXQM010000118.1 GCA_027485735.1 Sphingomonadales bacterium
AGCACCACTTCCCAGCCGATGCCTTCCGCAAATGGGCTGGCCTCCAGAACCGTCAGCGCTGCCTTGATGACGGCGATGCCGCCCTTCATGTCGGCCACGCCGGGGCCGTTCAGCGTGTCGGCGTCCAGCCAGCGGCAGGCCTGAAAGCCATGATCGGCCGGAAACACCGTATCCATATGGCCAGTCAGCAGCACACGCACCGGCGCGTCCGGACGCTTCACGATATGAAGATTGTCGCCGTGCAAAAGCACGCGCTCGCTGCCGCCGGCGTCGATCTGGCTGGCTGGCGCCGCCGCCACTCGCGTCGCCGTGCCGCCCAGTGGGCCAAAGGCCGCCTCCAGCACGTCAATCATCTGCGCCAGCCCGGCCAGATTGCGGCTGCCGGTGTTGATCGCCGCCCACGCCTCGATCTCGGCCAGCAGCGCCGGTCGCAGCCCGTCGATACGGGCCAGCGCATGGGCTTCGGCGGGCGACAGGCTGGTCATGCTTCCACCATAATCTGTGATTTGTGCAACCGCTAGCCATTTATGTGATTCATGTCACATCGCCCGCAACGCTGTCCGTCGCAGCGGCGGTTGTTCTGGCACCTTGACCGCGCCCACCATTGCTGGGCATGACGGTGGCATGACACGGCGTCGGCTCCATGGTGTGGGGTACGGCGCCAAACGTTTGGCAAGGGGAAATTGCTTGAACAAATGGCGCGTGAAGTCGCTGGATTCGATCCTGGCGACCGCAGAGAAGAAATCGCTCACCCGCTCGCTGGGGGCGTTCCAGCTCACCATGTTGGGCATTGGCGGCATCATCGGCACCGGCATCTTCGTGCTCACGGCCGAAGCCGCGCAGCTGGCCGGGCCGGGCATGCTGATCAGCTTCGTGCTGTCGGCGCTGGTCTGCGGCCTCGCCGCCCTCTGCTATGCCGAACTGGCCGCAATGGTGCCGGTGTCGGGCAGCGCCTACACCTACAGCTATGCCACCTTCGGCGAAATCCTCGCCTGGATCGTCGGCTGGGCACTGGTGCTGGAATATGCCGTGGCCGCTTCGGCCGTGGCGGTCGGCTGGTCCGGCTACATGGTCGGCGTGCTTGATAACTTCCTCGGCATTCAGCTGCCGGCCGAATTGGTGACCGGGCCTTATGCCGGCGGCATCATCAACCTGCCCGCCGTGGTCATTGCGCTCGCGGTCACCTGGCTGCTGGTGCTGGGCACCAAGGAAAGCGCCACGGTCAACTCCGTGCTGGTCACCGTGAAGGTGATCGCGCTGGCGGCGTTCATCTTCCTGGCGGTTCCGGCCGCCACGGCAGACAAGTTCGAACCCTTCCTGCCCTTGGGCGCCACTGGCGCCATTGGTGCGGCTTCCATCATCTTCTTTGCCTTCGTGGGCTTCGACGCGGTGTCCACCGCGGCCGAAGAGACCAAGAATCCGCAGCGCAACATCCCGATCGGGCTGATTGCCAGCCTCGCCATCTGCACCGTGTTCTACATGCTGGTGGGTGCCGGCGTGATCGGCAGCTATGGCGCGCAGCCGGTGTTCGGCCCGAACGGCGAAGCCCTGCAGCCCGGTTCGCCGGAACTGGTGGCCCAGTGCAAGACCTTCGCCGAAGCCACGCTGCCGGTTGTTTGCTCCAACGAAGCGCTGGCGCACGTGCTGCGCGCCATCGGCCATCCCGGCGTGGGCAACGTGCTCGGCCTGGCGGCCGGTTTCGCGCTGCCGTCTGTCGTCCTCATGATGATGTTCGCGCAAACCCGCGTGTTCTTCGTGATGAGCCGCGATGGCCTGCTGCCGGGCATGTTGTCGAAGGTGCACCCGAAATATGGCACGCCGCACGTGGTGACGATCATTACCGGCCTGGGCGTCGCCATTTCGGCGGCCTTCTTCCCGGTGGGCCAGCTGGCGTCGGTGTCGAACGGCGGCACGCTGTGCGCCTTCTTCTTCGTGAGCCTGGCCATCATGACGCTGCGCCGCACCGATCCGACGCGCCATCGCAGCTTCCGCACCCCGGCGGTGTGGATCGTTGCACCGCTGGCGGCGGCCGGCTGCCTGCTGCTGTTCGGCTTCCTCAGCTTCGTGGCGCAGATGGTGTTCTTCGGCTGGGCCGCCATCGGCCTGGTGTTCTACTTCATCTACGGCCGCAGCCGTTCCAACGTGGCGCGCGGCATCACGGTGGTGGGTGAACTCGATCCGGGCGTGCCGCCGCAGGGCGTGGCACCGCTGCCAGGCATCCACACGCCGGGCGGCAAGGACGCGTAACACCACGCACAATACAAACGAAAAGGGCGGCCCTCACAGGCCGCCCTTCTTGTTTGTTGGTGGTGGAACTCAGCCCAGCTTGCTGGCAATCAGCGCCCGCAAATCCGCTTCCGGCCGCGCACCGAAGTGGCTGATCACCTCCGCCGCCGAAATGCAGCCAATACGCGCGCAATCGGGGAGGCTGCGCCCCTGCACCAGCGCCGCCATGAAGCCGCCGGCAAACAGATCGCCCGCGCCGGTGGTGTCCACCACCTTGGCCACGCGCTCACCAGCCACTGCATACCGATGCCCGCCGCCCAGCACGACCGCGCCCTTTTCGCTGCGGGTCACCACGGTGATGCAGGCGTGCCTGGCCAGTTCGGCCATCGCCGCATCGATATCGTCGGTCTGATACAGCGCCTTCACCTCATTCTCGTTGCCGAACATGATGTCGACATGGCTTTCCAGCAGGCTGCGGAAATCGGCGCGATGGCCTTCCACGCAAAACACATCGCTCAAGGTAAAGGCCACCTTGTTCCCCGCCTCGCGCGCCACCTTGATCGCCGCCTGCATGGCGGCACGCGGCGCCGCCGGATCCCACAGATAGCCTTCCAGATAAAGAATGCCCGACGCCTTCACCAGCTCGGCGTCCAGATCGCTGGCATCCAGTTCCTGGCAGGCGCCCAGATAGGTGTTCATCGTGCGCTCGCCATCGGGCGTCACCACGATCAGGCAGCGCCCGGTAGGCGGGCCGCCCGTGGCCGCCGCCGTATCAAACGCCACGCCCGCCGCGCGGATATCGTGGGTGAACACCTGCCCCAGCTGATCGCCCGCCACCCGGCCCACAAACGCCGTGCGCGCGCCCAAGGCCGCTGCACCCACCACCGAATTCGCCGCCGAACCGCCACTGATCTCGCGGCCGGGGCCCATCGCACCATAAAGCGCCTCGGCCTCGCCGGCATCGATCAGGCGCATACAGCCATGCTCGATCCCGCGGCTGGACAGGAAATCCGGGGTCTCGCTGCTGATCACGTCAACAATCGCGTTGCCCATGGCGAGGATGTCATACTGCGGCATGCACGGCTCCTGAAAATGCAGGCCGTGCCATAGCCGCTTGCCCCGCCCCTGCCCAGACCTTACCTAAAGGGCGAAATGCCCGCCGCCTTCATCCTCAGCTTTGCGCAATTGTGGGACCCGGCCATCCGCCGCATCCTGCTGCGCGCGCTGCTGCTCACGCTGCTGCTGTTCGCCGGCCTCAGCTGGGCGGTGTTCAAGGGCATCGCCATGATCGAAACCAATGGCTGGCCAGGGTGGCTGCAAAGCTTCTGGACCAACGGCGCCGGCGATGCCGCGGCCTTCCTGCTCTCCATGCTGCTCACCTGGCTCGGCTTCACCAGCATCGCCACCGCCGTGATGGCCATGTGGCAGGACGAGATCATCGTCGCCGTCGAAACCCGCTACTACCCCCACGCCAAGGGCCACGCGCTGGGCCTAGGCGTCGAACTCGCCATGGGCGGGCGGGCGGCGATCCGCGTCGCCCTGATCAACATGGCTCTGCTGCCCGCCTATCTGCTGCTGCTGGTCACCGGAATCGGGCCCTTGGTGCTGTTCATCATCGCCAATGGCTGGGCCCTGGGCCGCGAATATCTCGAAGCCGTCGCCGCCCGCCACGTCCCGCTGGGCGAATCCCGCGCCTGGCCGGGGCAGCACAAATGGGATTCATGGGGCATCGGCTTTCTCACGGCCGGGCTGTTCGCGGTGCCCGTGCTCAATCTGGTCGCGCCGATGATGGGGGCGATGATGGCCACGCATATCTTCCACCGCGAGCGGGAAGACGAGGCGAAGGCGCGGGCGGCTTAAAGAATCCCGCCGCCCATGAACAGCCGGAACGCGCCGACCACGATCACGATCAGGTTGAGGTTTCGTCCGGCGTCCTTGCCGGACAGGAAGCCCAGCCCCAGCCCGACCATGGCCAGCGGGATGATCGCCCAATTGGCCCAGCCAAGGAAGGGCAGGAAGGCGAAGATGGCGAGGCCCAGCGCGACCAGGCCGATCATGAGCGAGACGATAATCAACATGAGTTGAATGTGGGGATGGCCGGGGCCGGCGCAAGGTGTCGCAGCGGCAAAATTCACAGGGTTGCCGCTGCCCCGATTCGGGTTTACGTAAACGTCAACCTGTAAGCTGGGGAGTAAAGCCATGGACCTGAATTTCAGCGCCGAAGACAATGCCTTTCGTGACGAAGTGCGTGCCTTCATCCGCGACCATTATCCCGCCTATCTGAACGAGAAAATTCACGAGGGTGAGGAAATGGCGAAGGAAGATTTCCTCGCCTGGCACAAGGTGCTGCATCAGAAAGGCTGGATCGTCCCGGCGTGGCCGACCGAATATGGCGGCACTGGTTGGACCGCGACCCAGCGTTATATCTGGTCCGAAGAGACGGCTGCTGCCGATACCGTGCGCCTGATGCCGTTCGGCCTGTCGATGGTTGGCCCGGTGATCTACACCTTCGGCACGCCGGAACAGAAGGCCAAGTTCCTGCCGCGCATCCTGAGTGGTGAGGATTGGTGGTGCCAGGGTTATTCCGAACCCGGCGCCGGTTCCGATCTTGCCAGCTTGCGCACCCGCGCCGAGCGTTTCACCGGTGATGACGGCAAGGAATATTACCGCGTCAACGGCCAGAAGACCTGGACGACGATGGCGCAGCATGCCGATTGGGGCTTCTTCCTGGTTCGCACCGATACCACCGCCAAGATCCAGGAAGGCATTTCGTTCCTGCTGATCGACATGAAGACGCCCGGCATCACCGTGCGCCCGATCATCACCCTGGGCGGTGAGCATGAGGTCAACGAAGTCTGGCTGGAAGACGTAATCGTGCCGGTGGAAAACCGCGTGTTCCACGAGAACAAGGGCTGGACCTGCGCCAAGTTCCTGCTGGCCCACGAACGCACCGGTATCGCCGGCGTGGCTGCTTCCAAGCGCAATGTTGAGCGCATCAAGGACGTGGCGCGCAAGACCGAAGACGGCGGCGAGGCGCTGATGGCCAACCCGTTCTTCAAGCGCAAGGTGGCCGAACTGGAAGTCGATCTGGCGGCGCTGGAATATACCGAACTGCGGACCCTCGCTGGCGAAAGCAGCGGCAAGGGCCCGGGGCCGGAATCCAGCCTGCTCAAGATCAAGGGCACCGAAATCCAGCAGCGGCTCACCGAGCTCGCCCTGGAAGCCGCCGGCACCTATGGCGCGCCTTACTTCCGTTCGATGGGCGAAGGCGACAACAGCTTCGCCGTCGGCCCGGACAGCGCCCGCCGCACCGCGCCGGTGTATTTCAACATGCGCAAGACCAGCATCTATGGCGGGTCCAACGAGATCCAGCGCAACATCATCGCCAAGATGGTGCTGGGCCTTTGAACGATTGAACGCCGCCCCGGCCTGAGCCGGGGCGGCGCATCTGCCTTGGGGAACGACGATGGATTTCAATTTCACCGAAGAACAGACCATGCTGCGAGACATGCTTTCGCGCTACCTGGCGGACACTTACACGTTCGACGCTCGCCAGAAGGTGGTGCACGGCGGCAAGGGCTGGAACCCCGCCGTGTGGCAGGCCTTTGCCGAAGAACTCGGCGTGCTCGGCGCGCCTTTTGCAGAAGCGCATGGCGGCCTGGGCGGCGGCGCGATCGAGAATATGGTGGTGATGGAAGAAATGGGCCGCGCCATCGTGCTGGAACCCTATCTCTCCACCGTTGTCATCGGTGGCGGCGCGCTGAAGCATGTGGGCGGCGCGATCGCTGACGCCGTGATCCCCGGCATCATCGCCGGCACCACCCGTATCGCCTTTGCCGCCTATGAACCGCAGGGCCGCTTCTATCTCAACGATCTCACCACCACGCTGAAGGGTGGCCTGCTCAATGGCCAGAAGGCCGTTGTGGAAGGCGCGGCGCATGCCACGCACCTGCTCGTCACCGCCCGCACCGGCGGCGCCCAGCGCGATGCGGGCGGCGTGGCGCTGCTGCTGATCCCGGCCGATGCCAAGGGCATCACCCGCCGCGATTATCTCACCGTGCACGGCACTTCGGCTTCGGAAGTCTATTTCGAAAATGTCGCCGTGGGCGCTGAACATGTGCTGCGCGAAGAAGCGCTGCCGCTGATCGAAGCCGTGGTTGATGAAGCCACCGCCGCCGTGTGCGCCGAAGCCTGCGGCGTGCTGAAGGTGCTGCATGCCACCACGCTGGATTACGCCAAGCAGCGCAAGCAGTTCGGCAAGGCCATCGGTGATTTCCAGGTGATCCAGCACCGCTTGGTCGACATGTTCATGGAGGTCGAACAGGCCGTTTCCATGACCATGATGGCCACGCTGAAGGTTGACACCGCCGAACGCAGCGCCGCCGTTTCGATGGCCAAGGCCAAGGTCGGCAAGGCCGCCAAGTTCGTCGGCCAGAACGCCGTGCAGGTGCATGGCGGTATCGGCATCACCCAGGAACTGGCCGTGGGCCATTATTTCAAGCGCGCCACGCTGATCGAAAACCTGTTCGGTTCGGTGGATTTCCACCTGTCGCGCTACGAAGGCATCGCGCTGGCGGCGTAAGCGCCTGCAACAATGCAAACAAGAAGGCCGGGCAGCGATGCCCGGCCTTTTTCGTTGTTGCAGAACAAAGAAACAATCAGAGCCTCCGGCGGGCAGGGGTGACCCCTGCACCCGTTTGTTGGTTTGGCGCCCTGTTTCGAAGTTCAGGAGCAAACCCAAACGAAAGTGGGTGCAGGGGCTCAGCCCCTGCCCGCCGGAGGCTGTTTTTTTCCTTAAATCAAATCCCCCCCCGCCGCCGACGCCGTGGTGCCATGCGCCTGATACGCCTTGATCACGTTGCGGCCCACCGTCCAGCGGTGCACTTCGTCCGGCCCATCCACCAGCCGCTGCGAACGGATATGCGTGTACCAGCTGGCCAGCGGCGTATCCTGGCTATAGCCCAGCGCGCCGTGCAGCTGGATGGCGGTATCCACCACCTTGTGCACCATGTGCGCGAGGAACACCTTGGCGATGCTGTTCTCCTGCCGCAGGTCCATGCCCTTTTCCGCCTTGTAGGCGATGTGCAGCAGCATCAGCCGCGCCATGTAGAGTTCGCTGGCGCACTCGGCGAGCATGAACTGCACGCCTTGGCGTTCGTGCAACGGCTTGCCGAAGGTGGAACGCTGCGTCACATGCGCCGTCGCCAGATCGAGCGCGCGCTGCGCCATCGCCACATTGTGCATGCCGTGCCGCAACCGGCCATAGGCCAGCCGGTGCTGCCCCATGTTGAAACCATTGCCTTCGCCGCCGAGCAGATTTTCCGCCGGCACCACCAGATCCTTGATCTCGATCTCGCTGTGGCCGCCGCCCATCACCTGGGAAAGCGGGCCTTCGATGGCCATCGTCTTGATGTCGCGCTTGATGATATAGCCGGGGTTGGGCAGCTCCACGATGAAGGTGGAAAACTGCCGGTGACGCGGCGCATCCGGATCGGTGCGCGCCATCACCACGGCCAGATCGGCGGCGCTGGCTGCCGACGAAAACCACTTCTCGCCGTTCATGATGTAATTGCTGTTGCCGTCCTTCACCGCGGTGGTGCGCATCCCCGTCGCATCGGCACCGGCAGCCTTCTCCGTCATCGAATAGCACACACGCTTTTCGCCATTCAGCAGCGGCTTCAGATACTTTTCCTTCTGAAACTCCGTCCCATGCGCCAGCAGGGTGAGCATCGTCGCATCATCCGGCCCCTGGCTGTTCATCGACAGCGCACCAAGGTGGCTCTGCCCCAGCTCCATCTGCACCAGCGCGTTGGCGAGCGGGCCCAGCCCCATGCCGCCATGTTCCTTGGGAATGAACGGCAACCACAGGCCTTGCGCCCGCGCCTTGGCCCGCAGCGCGTTCAGCACGGTCTTGTAATCAGCGCCTTCGTGCAGTTGCTTTTCCGCCGGCCGGCATTCATCATTCACCCACTGCCGAACCCGTTCGCGAACGGCCTTGGCTTCAGCTGGAATCTCGAAATCGATCGACATGGCGATGGCCTCCCCGGCGGTTTTTCTGTGGGAAGCTTACTCGGGAGGCACAGGCCCGCAACCTATCACCTCTCCCCGTGGAAGAGAGGGATGCCGCGCGACACCACGCCGAGTTGAAGCCGTCGCTCACCCCGGCCACACCCGGTCCATGACCATCCTTGTGCCCATCCTCGGCGATCAACTCTCCCACAACCTCGCCAGCCTGCGCGCCGCCACCCCGGCCAGCGCCGTCGTGCTGATGATGGAGGTTGCGGAAGAAGCCACCTACGTCCCCCACCACCCGCAGAAGATCGCCCTGTTCTTCAGCGCCATGCGCCACTTCGCCGACGAACTGCGTGAGCAGGGCTGGACGGTGGATTATGTGCGGCTTGATGATCCCGCCAACACAGGTGATTTTGCTGGCGAAGTCGCCCGCGCTGCGCAGCGCCACTGCGCCACACGCATCGTCACCGTGGCCGGTGGCGAATGGCGCGTCGTGGACAGCCAGCAGACGTGGGCCGAGCGCACGCGCCTGCCGCTGACCGTCCTCGACGATGATCGCTTCCTGTGCACCATCGAACAGTTCGCGGGCTGGGCGAAGGGCCGCAAACGCATGATCATGGAGGATTTCTACCGCATCATGCGCCGGCAGACCGGCCTGCTGATGGACGGCGATCAGCCGGTGGGCGGCCAGTGGAATTACGATCAGGAAAACCGCAAGTCCGTGCCGAAAGGCCACCGCTTCACGCCACCGCTACGGTTCGCCCCCGATGCCATCACCACCGAGGTGATGGCCCTGGTCGCCGGCCGTTTCGGCAATCATTTCGGCAGCATCGACGGTTTCAGCTGGGCCGTGACGCGCGAACAGGCCTTGGCTGCCCTCGCTGATTTCATCACCCATCGCCTCGCCGGCTTCGGCGATTATCAGGACGCGATGGTCACCGGCGAGGACGTGCTCAACCACAGCCTGCTCGCCCCCGCGCTCAACCTCGGCCTGCTCTCCCCCCTCGAAGTCTGCCAAGCCGCCGAAGCCGCCTTCCACGCCGGCACCGCGCCGCTGAACGCCGTCGAAGGCTTCATCCGCCAGATCCTGGGCTGGCGCGAATATGTGCGCGGGCTGTATTGGTTCGCCGGACCAGACTACACGGCGCGCAACCACCTCGCCGCCACCCGCCCCCTGCCCGCCCTGTTCTGGGGCGCGCCCACCGATCTGAAATGCCTGTCACAAGCCGTGGACGCCACGCGCCGCAACGCCATGGCCCACCATATCCAGCGCCTGATGATCCTGGGCAATTTCGCCATGCTCACCGGCACCAACCCAGCCGAAGTCCACCGCTGGTACCTCGCCGTCTATGCCGACGCGCTCGAATGGGTGGAGGCGCCCAACGTCATCGGCATGTCCCAATTCGCCGACGGCGGCCTGATGGCCACCAAACCATACGCCGCCGGCGGCGCCTACGTGAACCGCATGAGCGACCACTGCAAAAGCTGCCGCTACGACGTCAAACAGCGCACCGGCCCCACCGCCTGCCCGCTCAACAGCCTCTATTGGGACTTCCTCGCCCGCCACGAAGATTTGCTCAGCAGCAACCAACGCCTCTGGCGCATGTACGACGGCTGGCGGCGGTTCGCGCCCGACGAACAGGTGCGCATCCGGGAACAGGCGGCGGGGTTCTTGGAGAAGTTGACCTGACATGCCCAAACGCACCTCCCCCCAAGACGCGCACGACATCACCCAGGCCGACGATCTGCAACACGCCGTCCACGACAAACGCGAAGGCTGGCGCGCCAACCCCACCAAAGCCCGCCGCCGCCAACGCCGCTACACCGGCCTGCTGACGCGCGAGCTGCGACGAATGGGGACGGATGCAGGAGTGTTTGGGGAGAAGGATTGAGGCCTAATCGATTGTTAGGTACCGCTCGATATTTATGGGGCTATTGAGCCGGTAGTTACTAGTATCCGCTATATCGCTAACTCAGCAATCAAGCTTTAACTTCAGCCTGCACGTTGGAGGGCCTGAGCCTAGGCATAATTTTGAATCTCTCCCGAAAGCGGCTTTGTTTGGAACCGCCTTTTGCCATCGGCTGCGGTCACGAATATAAGATAAGTGCATCAACCAGAGCCTTGCGGGAGGAGCTCACCACATGACCCAACTGGCCGATGGTCTTCGACCGCTCCTGGAGCAGTTTGAAAAACCGAATACTCAAGTACGTCCGGTAAGCCGAGTAAGTTTTTCTCTCACAGATACAAATGCGTTCGAGACTTCCGCCAATTTTGCCGTGGCTTGGCTTGCGAGCAAAGTTGGCGGCAGTCTTCCGGAAGAAGCCCACGCTCTGGCTAGTTTCGACACTTACGGAGTGGACGGCCTCCACCCGTGTCATGCCGCGCGCTTGGACGATAGCGCGGGCAGCATCTGGGCTGCAAGGATTGACGAGCCGGGTTCTAACCCGCGAGCGGGTGAGACTTGGTCAACCGAACTGTTTGTCGAGCGCCCCGTAGGCGGGTTGGTTCGCTTCGGAGCCCAACTAATGGCGCGGCGACCTGCCGGCAGCCCAGACTTGCGGCCGAGCCGCCCAAGACTCGTTTATGACTTGCTTCGATCGCTTTCTGCCGAAGCAGATGGCGAAGCTATCCACGAGGCAGCCGTTCGACTGACCACCCCCGACGAAGCCAATAGCCTCGCACGTTTAATCTATCGCCCACAACGGCGTTTACCAATTGTAGTTGCATCTACAGACTACGATGGATGGGCACAGCTCGACCTAGACCATCTTGCTGTGCGACTCTCTGGAGCAGCCCATCTATACAGCGCTGGGCCAGAAACGAGCTGGGAACTGACTCGCCTGGTCGGCAAGCGCATGTCTACCTTCAATGGTGGTGTTCGCATTTATATGCCGGGCCTTGTCGAAGAAGAGGAAGACCCATACCAGCACCCACTTTGGCTGATCCCAGCCTCGGGGAAAAATCCAAATCTCATTAATCAACTCGCCGAACGAATATTGCCTCTTGGCTTCCAGGACAATGAAGGCGAAACACGATTTTGGCACATTGGGCAGTTGCGCAAGGCATCCTCCGCAAATGCAGCGCAGGCCGCTACAGGTTCAGAAACTGAACAACTACGAGCACAGGTCGCCGCATTGCAGGATGTAATTGACGACTTGCAGGAACAGTTGGAAATCGCCGCCGGCCTCGAACGCATCGCCTCATCTGCTGAGAAGGCGGCGCAACAAGACGTCCAGCGAATGCAGGGTGAGATTTCTCTATTAAAGAGCGAGAATTACCGGCTCAGGAGTCTTTCTGATAATAGTTATGTTGTTGATCAAACAGCAAATGTGGATCGCGTTCTCGAAAGTTATGATGACCTAGAGGATTGGGCAGAGCAAGTGCTCGGACCACAAATTTGTATTCACAGCAAAGCCTTGAAGGACTGCCGCAAGAACGGCCATCCTGACATGCTAGGGCGCATTGCAGACACGCTGATCGCAATTCGGGATTACTGGATACCCTTCAGACTTGAGGGAGGCCTAGATAAGAAAGAAGCCGCAGAGAAGGCATTGGCAGCGCTCGGAGTTGATGATGAAGCCTGCTTCACACGTCGCGAGAAGGCTGCTGAGAGACCAGACTATAGCATCCAAGACGGCACTATTCGTCGAGTGTTGCATGATCATTTCAAGTACGGGAATTCCAGACACAACTCCGAGCAGTTTCGAATTTATTATTCATGGGACGATGAAAACAGGCGTCTAATAATTGGCAAGATGCCATCGCATCTCCCGAACGACATGTCATAAATTCTGTGACAAACAAAGGCGGGTGCAGGGGCTCAGCCCCTGCCCGCCGGAGGCGTTCTTGCTTGGTCCTCTGTCCTACACGGGCCGGGCCTGTCATCATGGGGGCGATGGGCTTTGGGTTGGTGCGGGTTTGGGCTTTTGACAGGGACAGGATGGGCGGTTTGAAACACGCGAGATGCGGAAAAAGTGTCAAATCTGGAATGGTGGTGCAGCGGAGCGGTGGGGTGCCTCGACAGGCTCGGCATGAGCGGGTTTAGGGTGCTGGAAAAGGACAAGAAAAAGGGGCGGCTGGTGGGCCGCCCCTTTCGAATTTGGTGATTGGTGGGCCGCCTCAGTGGCCGGCGAGGGCCGCCAACAACAAGAGCGCCACGATGTTGGTGATCTTGATCATCGGGTTCACGGCGGGGCCGGCGGTGTCTTTGTAGGGGTCGCCCACGGTGTCGCCGGTCACCGCCGCCTGGTGGGCGGGGGAGCCTTTGCCGCCGTAGGCGCCTTGTTCGATCACCTTCTTGGCGTTGTCCCACGCGCCGCCGCCCGACGTCATCGAGATGGCCACAAAGAGCCCGGAGATGATGACGCCCATCAGCAGCGCGCCCAGGGCGGCAAAGCCGTTGCCCTGGCCGGCCACGGCGGTGATCACGTAATAGACCACCACAGGGGCGAGCACCGGCAGCAGTGACGGCACGATCATTTCCTTGATGGCGCCGGCGGTGACCAGGCCCACGGTGCGGGCATAATCGGGCTTCACTTCGCGGGTGGCGATGCCGGGGTTTTCGCGGAACTGGGCGCGGATGTCTTGCGCCACCGCCTGGGCCGTGCGGCCCACCGCTGTCATCGCCATGCCGCCGAACAGATAGGGCAGCAGCGCGCCGAGCAGCAGCCCGACGACGACATAGGGATTGGACAGGGAGAAATCGACCGGCACGTCCTTGAAGAACTGCGCCAGATCCTCGGTGTAGGTGGCGAACAGCACCAGCGCGGCAAGGCCGGCCGAACCGATGGCATAGCCCTTGGTGACGGCCTTGGTGGTGTTGCCCACCGCGTCGAGGGCATCGGTGCGCTGGCGCACTTCGCCATCAAGCCCGGCCATTTCGGCGATGCCGCCGGCGTTGTCGGTTACCGGGCCATAGGCGTCCAGCGCGACGATCATGCCGGCCAGGGCCAGCATGGCGGTGGCGGCAAAGGCGATGCCGATCAGGCCGCCCAGTTTGAAGGTGGCGATGATGCCGGCGACGATCACCAGTGTGGGCAGCGCGGTCGATTCCATCGACACGGCCAGGCCCTGGATGACGTTGGTGCCGTGGCCCGAATCCGAAGCCTTGGCGATGGATTGCACCGGGCGATAATCGGTGCCGGTGTAATATTCGGTGATCCACACGATCAGCGCGGTGACGACCAGGCCGATGAGCATGCAGTAGAACAGCGCCCGGCCGGTGAAGCCGCCTTCGACGCCGGCCACCTTGAGGGCTTCGCCGGCCACCGCGCCATCAGCGCCGATCACGGCGTTCATGTCGGGGAAGATCGCCTGGGTGGCGAACCACAGCGCCGGCACCGACAACAGGCCGGTGACGATCAGGCCCTTGTAGAGCGCGCCCATGATGGAGCCGCCGCCAAGGCGCACGAAATAGGTGCCGATGATCGAGGTGATGATGCACACGCCGCACGCCAGCAGCGGCAGGGTCATCAGTTTCGCGGCATCACCGCCGGTGACCAGCAGGGCGCACAGCACCATGGTGGCGCCGATGGTGACGACATAGGTTTCGAACAGATCGGCCGCCATGCCGGCGCAATCGCCGACGTTGTCGCCCACGTTATCGGCGATCACGCCGGGGTTGCGATCATCATCTTCGTCAAAGCCGAGTTCGTTTTTGCCGACCATGTCGGCGCCGACGTCGGCCGCCTTGGTGAAGATGCCACCGCCCAGACGGGCGAAGATGGAGATGAGCGAGGCACCGAACGACAGCGCGACCAGCGCGTTGACGACGGCGCGGCTGGTGGGCTCAAGGCCCGACGACACCAGTGCATAGAAATAACCAGCGATGGCGAGCAGCGCGAGGCCGGCGACCAGCATCCCTGTCACGGCGCCCGAACGAAACGCCATGGTGAGGCCGGCCTGCAGCGACTGGCGCGCGGCTTCGGCGGTGCGCACGTTGGCACGCACCGAAATGTTCATGCCGATGAAGCCAGTGGCACCGGAGAGCACGGCGCCGAGCACGAAGGCAACGGCGGGGATGACACCCAGGAACCCGGCGACCAGGCCGGCGACGATGACGCCGACAATGGCGATGGCGGTATATTGCTTGGTGAGATAGGCACCGGCGCCGATCTGGATGGCTTTCGCGATTTCCTGCATGCGGGCATTGCCCGCCGAGGCGCTGAGCACCTGCCGCGAGGTGATCACTCCATAGATCACTGCGGCTATCCCGCAGATGATGGCCAGAACAACGCTATCCATTGGTCCCCTTCCCCTTGTTGATACCCCACCCGCATTCATGGGTTGGGCAATTTGCCGCACCATGGCATGGGATTCGACGAACGCAAGCGGGCAGGTAGAGTTTACCGGGCAAAGCGATAGGGGGCAGGGGCAATGCAGGTTTCAAGACGCGACGCGATGATGCTGGCCGGAGCGGCGGCAGCGGCAGCCAGCGCGGCGCCAGCACGGGCACTCAGCGCCCCCGGCATGATCGCCCCGGATGACGAAGCCGGCTGGGCGCGCATTGGTGCGCTTTACCCCAGCATGGCCGGCCCGGTGACCCAATTGGAGCATGGCTATTGGGGCAATATGGCGAACCAGGTGGCAGAAACCCACAAGGCCAACGTGGAGCGGCTGAACCGCGAGACCAGCATCTATGCGCGCCGGGCGATGCGCAAGGATCAGGCGGTGGTGAAGGCCCGCGCGGCGCAGGCGATGGGCGTGCAGCCGGAAGAAATCGGCTTCTGCCGCAACGCCGCGGAAGGCCTGCAGGCGCTGATCAGCCAGTTCACCGCTGTAGGCGAAGGCGATGCGATCCTGTGGTCTGACTCTGATTACGATACAAGCCACGCAGCGATGCGCTCCCTGGCCAAGAGCCGGCGGGCGGCGCCGGTGATGGTGAACCTGCCGCGCGCGCCAACACGGGAGAATGTGATTGCCGCCTATGCCGCCGCAATCAAGGCCACGCCGCGCCTGAAATTCGTCCTGCTCACCCACGGCACGCACAAGAGCGGCATGGTGGTGCCGGTGACCGAGATCGCGGCGCTGGCCAAGGCGGCGGGTGCGATGGTGCTGGTCGATTGCGCGCAGAGCTTCCGGATGCGGCCGTTCGTGATCCCGGATTTCGGCGCGGATTTCGCCGTGCTGAATTTCCACAAATGGACCGGAGCGCCGGTGGGCGTCGCCGGCTTCTGGATCCGCCCGGGTGCAGCGCCGATGATCGCGCCGGCCGCGGCCGAACCGGATGCAAAGCCTGAGGACGTGCAGGCCAAGGTGCACCAAGGCACGCTGGATTATGCTCCGCAGCTCACCCTGCCGGCCGCGCTGGATTTTCAGGAACAGGTGCTGCCCGTACCCATGAAGCTGGCGCGGCTGCAATGGCTGCGCAACCGCTGGGTGCAGCCGCTGCGCGGGCTTTCAGGGCTGGAGATCATGCTGGGCGATGATCCGGCGACGTTCGGGGCGATCACCAGTTTCCGCATCGCCGGGCACACGAGCACCGCGGACAATATCGCCATCACCGATACGCTGTTCAATGAATACAAGATCATGACCGTGCACCGTGCGGGGCTGGCGGCTGGCGCCTGTGTCCGGGTGACGCCGGGGTTGTTCACCAAGGCGACGGATTGTGACCGGCTGGTGGCAGCCTTGAAGGATCTGGTGCCGAAAATCGCGCGGGGGTGAGGCGGCTCAGCCG
>JAIXQM010000187.1 GCA_027485735.1 Sphingomonadales bacterium
AAGGCTTATGCTCAACACGCCGAATTCGATCACCCGCCAACCCTCCCACAATCGCGGCATTGCCGCCAGCAGGGGCGCGGGTTAGCTTTTCGCCACAATCAATTGAGCCATTGGCAATTGGGGACAGCAGCAATGAAGACGCGCATCACCGAAATGTTCGGCATCGAACACCCGGTCATCCAGGGCGGCATGCACTATGTTGGCTTTGCCGAGATGGCCGCCGCCGTCTCCAATGCGGGCGGGCTGGGTGTTATCACCGGCCTCACGCTTGGCACGTCGGAAAAACTGGCCGCCGAGATCGCCCGCTGCCGCGAAATGACCGACAAGCCGTTCGGCGTGAACCTCACCTTCCTGCCCAGCGTGACCCCACCCGATTATCCCGGCCTGATCAAATCGATCATCGAAGGCGGCGTGAAGGTGGTGGAAACAGCCGGCAACAACCCGGCGAAATGGCTGCCCGCGCTGAAAGAGCATGGCATCAAGGTCATCCATAAATGCACCAGCGTGCGTCACAGCCTGAAGGCCGAAGCCATCGGCTGCGACGCGGTTTCGGTGGACGGATTCGAATGCGGCGGCCACCCCGGTGAGGACGATGTCGGCAACTGGGTGCTGCTGCCGCGCGCGGCGGAAGAGCTGAAGATTCCCTTCGTGGCCAGCGGCGGCGTCGCCAACGGCAAGCAGCTGGCTGCCGCGCTGTGCATGGGCGCCGATGGCGTCAACATGGGCACCCGCTTCATCGCCACCAAGGAAGCGCCGGTACACCAGAATGTGAAGGACGCGCTGGTCGCCGCGACCGAGCTCGACACCCGCCTGATCATGCGCCCGCTGCGCAATACCGAGCGCGTGCTGAACAACGCCGCCGTTGAACGCCTGCTGGAAAAGGAGCGCACGCTGGGCAACGCGCTGAAGTTCGAGGACATCATTGAGGAAGTCGCCGGCGTGTACCCCAGGATCATGAAGAACGGCGACATGGATGCCGGTGGCTGGTCGTGCGGCCAGGTCGTGGGCCTGATCCACGATATCCCGACCTGCAAGGATCTGATCGAAGGGATGGTGCGCGAGGCCGAAGAGATCATCCGCGGCCGGCTACAGAAGCTGGTCGCGTGAGCGACATCCTCTATGATCTGGCCGACGGGGTGGCGACCATCACCCTTAACCGGCCAGACAAATTGAACGCGCTCACGCCGCAGATGCTGAGCGATTTCTTCGCCGCCGTGGCGAAGGCCGGCGCCGATCCGGAGGCCAAGGTGATCGTGGTCACCGGCGCCGGCCGCGGCTTTTCGGCCGGGCTTGATCTGGCCATCATCGGCGGCGGCGGCAGCGGCGATGTGAACCCGTTTCCCGACGACGCGCCGCAATGGGGTGACGACATCGGCCCGGCGCTGGCGCCCTATTACAGCGGCGGCTGGCCCACGCTGATCACCTGCCGCAAGCCAACTATTGCGGCCATCAACGGCGCGGCCTTCGGCTGGGGCTTCATCCTGGCGCTGCACTGCGACATACGCTTTGCCAGCACCTCGGCGCTGTTCAACGCCACCTTCGCCCGCATCGGCGTGCCCGGCGAGAAGGGCTCAGCCTGGCTGCTCACCCGCCACATCGGACAGGCGAAAGCGATGGACTTGCTCTACACCGCCCGCCGCTTTGACGGGACGGAGGCCAAGGCGCTGGGCCTCGTCAACGACGTGTTCGACGATGAAGCACTGCTGCCGCACGTGCTGGAATACGCCCGCACCATCGCCACTTACAGCGCCCCGCGCAGCCTCGCCGCGATGAAGGCCCAAGTGTGGACCGCGCTGGATGAGGATTACAGCACCGCCTTTGCTGCTGCTGACAAGGAACAGCACCTCGCCACACAAACCCAGGATTTCCGCGAAGCCTTCACCAGCTACCGCGAGAAACGCGCGCCCCGTTACACAGGGCGCTGAGCCTCACATCACCAGCGGGCCGTGCTCCAGTTTCGGCAGCACGTGGCGGCTGAACAGATCGGCTTCGCGGGCGTGCGGGTAGCCGGAGAGGATGAAGGCTTCCATACCGGCGGCCTGATAGGCCTTCAGCTTGGCGACGATCTGATCGGGATCGCCGACCAGCGCAGCGCCGCAGCCCGACCGGGCCCGGCCAATGCCGGTCCACAGATTGTCCTCGACATAGCCATCGCTGGCCCTGTCACGCAGCTCGGCCTGGCGCTGGACGCCGACGGACTGGCTGTCGAGCGACTTGGCGCGGATGGCATCGCCGGTGGCGGCATCGAGCTTGGAGAGCAGGTGATCGGCGGCTTCGCGGGCTTGCACTTCGGTCTCGCGAACGATGACGTGGACGCGATAGCCGAATTTCAGGGTGCGGCCGCGTTTGGCGGCACGGGCTGTCATGTCGGCGACCACTTCCTTCACCTTGTCCATCGTGTCGGGCCACATCAGATAGACATCGGCGGCTTCGGCGGCGGCTTCACGCGCGTCTTCAGACAGGCCACCGAAATAGAGCGGCGGGCATTTGCCAGAAACGGTCTTCACGTTCGGCGGCGGCAGTTGCAGCTTGTAGAACTCGCCCTGATGGTCGAGCGCCTCGCCGTTCAGCAGGACTTTCAGGATCTTCATCACCTCGACCGTGCGGTCATAGCGCGGCTTGGACGGCAGCACTTCGCCCGGCATGTCCGATGAGATGATGTTGACCGTCAGGCGCCCGCCCAGGATCTGATCCAGCGTGGCGATCTGGCGGGCCAGCTGCGGCGGCCAGGTTTCGCCAACGCGGATTGCCATCAGCAAGCGGATGCGGTGTGTGAGCGCGGCGATGGCGCCGGCAAACATCTGCGTGTCGATGCCAAGCTGATAGCCGCTGGGGAGCAATATATTGTCAAACCCGCCCTTTTCGGCGGTCATCACGATATTGCGGCAATGTTCCCAGCTGGAACGCAGGCCCGGATCAGGCACGCCCAGAAACTCATAATCATCGTCGCACAGGGCGGAAAACCAGCTGATCTCTGGGCCACTCACGGCAAATTCTCCCCAAGTGATGCGACCAGAATGGCGTACCATTCCGCACGCGTGAAGCTGACCTTGAAGGCATCGGCAGCTTCCGCGATGCGAACCGGGTTCTGGCTGCCGACGATCGGCGTGATGCCGGCCGGATGCGCCAGCACCCACGCATAGGCCGTGGCCGCGATGCTCACACCAAACTTCTGCCCGTGCGCGGCGAGCGCCGCCTTGACGCGGATCAAGCGGTCATCTTCGGACTTCTTCCGGCCCGGGCGCGGATCGCCATCGCCCAGCCGGCCCTGGCCGAGCGGGGACCAGCCGAGGACGGCCTGGCCCATTTCCATGGCGAGATCGAGCGTTCCATCGAACAGCGGGTTCAGCGCCAGCACCGAAAATTCCGGCTGGGTGGAAACCAAAGGCGCTTTCAGATGCGCCGCCAGCGCGCGGGTTTGCGCCGGGGTGAAGTTCGACACGCCAACCGCACCGATCTTGCCGGCCTGCACCTGGGCGTCGAGCGTGGCGGCGACATCGGCCCAGTGGGTGAGCATGTCGGGCCGGTGGATCTGCCACAGGTCGATGCGCTCCACGCCCATGCGGGTGAGCGAAGCATCGATGGCGGCAACCAGATAGTCGGGCGAGGAGTCGTACGGCACGCCCATGCTGATGCCGCCCTTTGACGCCAGCACGATCTGACCGCGCAATCCCGGCGCCGCCTTGAAGACGCGACCCAGCAGCGCTTCGGACGCGCCGAACGGCTCATCATTGTCCGGCCCGTAAATGTCGGCCGTATCGAAGAAATTGATGCCGGCGGCCAGCGCCGCCTCGCAGCGCGCCTGGGCAGCAGCAACGTCATCGCCGGCAAAGCGCCACATACCCCAGGCCAGCGGGCTCACCTGAAATTCGGACTTGCCCAGCGGGCGGCGATTGGGGCTTAGAGCGATCTGCGACATTTTGGCTTGATAGACTGAAGGACGGGCAGATGGGAAGCACCGACAGTATTCGCTGGGGCATTGTTGGCACCGGCATGATGGCGCTCGAACATGTGGCGAACATTCAGCTGCTGGGCGGCGGCACCGTCACCGCCATCGCCGATCCGGTGCCGGCCTGCCTCGATCGGGCAGAAAAGGCCATCGGTCACGCCGTGGCGCGCTTCCCCGATGCGGCAGCGCTGGCGGCGTCGGGCCTGTGCGATGCCGTGGTGGTTGCCAGCCCCAATTTCACCCACCGCGCCGTTCTGGGCCCGCTGATGGACGCCGGCCTGCATATCCTGTGCGAAAAGCCGCTGGCCACGACGCTGGAGGATGCCAAGGCGGTGGCGGCGGCGGTGAAGGGCTATGACAAGACCTTCTGGACCGCGATGGAATATCGCTTCATGCCGCCGGTCAGCGAATTCGTGTCGCACATCCATGCCGGCAAGGTCGGGCAGTTGCAGATGCTCTCGATCCGCGAACACCGCTTCCCGTTCCTGGTGAAGGTGGGCGACTGGAACCGCTTCTCGGTCAACAGCGGCGGCACCATGGTCGAGAAATGCTGTCACTTCTTCGATCTGATGCGCCACATCGTGAAGGCCGAACCGGTGCGCGTCTATTGCAGCGGCGCCATGGACGTGAATCACAAGGACGAGCGCTACGACGGCAAGACGCCGGACATCATCGACAACAGCTACACGGTGGTGGATTTCGAGGGCGGCGTGCGCGCCATGCTCGATCTGTGCATGTTCGCCGATGGCGCCGAGCAGCAGGAAGAGATTCTCGCCACCGGTGACAAGGCACGGCTCGACGTGCTGATTCCGGCCGGCGACATCATCCATTCGCCCAGGGTGGGCTTCATGAACCCCAAGCAGACAACGCGCTGGCATGTCGAAACCCCGGCCGATGCGCTGGCGGCCGGGCAGCATCATGGCTCCACCTTCTTCCAGCACCGGCATTTCGCCGCTGCTGTCCGCGGGAGCGGCCCGGTGATCGTGACCGCCGATGACGGCCTGCGCGCCGTCGCCATCGGTCTGGCCGCGGAGATTTCGGCCAGGGAGAATCGCGCCGTCACCATGGCGGAACTGGGCCTGTAAGCAGATGACAAGAGTGTGACTCCGCCGCCACAGCGTGGCTGGAACTGCACATGCATAGCCGCGGTCCAGATTGACCTTAGTCAAGAAAGCCTGTCTTGGCAGGGCAACACGCTGACGAAATACTGCATCGAAAAACCGGCGAAAGTCCGGACAGATGCAAACAGATAAAAGGGGAGTGACATGATCCGCCGTTTCTTGATGAGTTCCGCCGCCATTCTGGCCGTCGCGGCTGCACCTGCCGCCGCGCAGACCGTTGCCGAAGACAATGAGTCGGTCGAAATCGTCGTCACCGCGCAAAAGCGCAGTGAGAAGCTGCAGGATATTCCGCTCGCCGTGTCGGTGGTGAGTGGCGATGCGCTGGCGCGTCAGGGTGCGCTCAACCTGGAAAACGCCCAGTATCTGGTGCCGTCGCTGAACTTCCGCAAGTCGGGCACCAGCATCAACCAGTCGCTCTATATCCGCGGCGTCGGCACGGCGACCTTCAGCCTCGCCGGCGAACCGTCGATTTCCACCGTGCTCGATGGCGTCGTGCTGGCCCGTGCCGGTGAAGCCTTCTCCGATCTGGTCGACATTGATCGCATCGAAGTGTTGCGCGGCCCGCAGGGCACGCTGTTCGGCAAGAACTCCTCGGCCGGTGTGGTCAACATCGTGTCCAAGCGCCCGGGCGATAAACTCGGTGGCTATGCCGAAGGCGGCTGGTTCTTTGGCAACGGCAATGAATATCGCGTGCGCGCCGGCGTTGACGTGCCGCTGAGCGACAGCGTGCGCAGCCGCCTGACCGCCTTTTACAGCAATTATGACGGCAACATCTTCAACGACGCCGCCGGCGTGAACCGCCGCGTCAACGGCTATGACCGTTACGGCGTGCGCGGCATCATCGAAGCCGACGTGACCGAGACGGTGAAGCTGACGGTGATCGCTGACTGGCGCAAGGCCAACGACGATTGCTGCGCCGAAGTGATTGGCACCACGCCCACTGGCGTGGCCGCGCTGGCGCTGGCCGGCATCAACTTCCAGGGCGATGAAACCCGCACCGTGCGGCACAATCTCGTCACCCGCACCGAAGAAGAAAGCTATGGCATCTCGGCCCAGCTGGATGCCGAAGTTGGCACCCACACGGTGACCTGGATCAGCGCCTGGCGCCGCTATGACAACCGCGAAATCCGTGAAGGCGATTGGGTGGGTGGTGCCTTTGCCGGCCTCGCGCAGCTGCACGATGATGGCCCGCAAACCGGCACCACCTTCAGCCAGGAACTGCGGCTGACCTCGCCGGCCGATCAGGCCTTCACCTATGTGGCCGGCGCCTTCTTCAGCCGCGCTGTCACGGAACGCACCTTCAGCCGCTTTGTCACCCGTTGCGGCAATGCGCCGACGCCGGTCGCGCTGGTCACCTGCGGTTCGCCCGGCTTCCCGGCCGAAAATGTCAGTGGCACCGCGACCTTCGGTTCGGCCTTCGACAACTACGCGCTGTTCGGCCAGGGCACCTACGCCTTCAACGAAAAGCTGCGCGCCATCGTCGGCCTGCGCTTCACGGCTGACCAGCTGTCGATCTTCCACAGCCGCGTGGCCTCGCCCAACATCGCCGGCCTGCCCGGCATCCAGCGCAATTTCGATCAGGGCGTCTTCGACAGCTCCAACTTCGGTGCGAACAACGGCAACCCGCTGGCAACAAATGGCACCCCGTTCCGCACCAAGACCAGCGCGACCAACCTGTCGGGCAAGCTGGGCCTGCAATATGATTTCAGCGAAGACGTGATGGCCTACGGCACCTACAGCCGCGGCTACAAGGGCCCGGCCTACAACACCTTCTTCAACCTGAACCCGACCGGCACCAACGTCATCGAAGCCGAAATCGCCGATTCCTATGAAATTGGCCTGAAGAACACGCTGTTCGGCGGCTCGCTGACGCTGAACCTCGCCGCCTTCTATGCCAAGTACAAGAATTTCCAGGCCAACAACCCGGATCTCGTGGCTGGTGTGGTGGTGACCCGCTTCACCAACGCAGGTGACGTGTCGACCCGCGGCGTCGAACTGGACTTCGTGTGGCGCCCGGCCAAGGATCTGAATCTGGTGGGCGGCCTCGCTTTCACCGATGCGCAGGTCGATGCCTTCAAGGCACCGCCGGGAGCCGCCGTGATCCCGGCAGGAACGCCGCTGGGCTTTGCGCCGCGCTGGAAGGGCAGCCTGGGCATGGATTACCGCTACCGCACCGGCGGCGCGGTTGATTTCACCCTGGCCGGCAACGTCTCGACCCAGTCGAGCCAGCTGTCGCTGTTCGATGCCAG
>JAIXQM010000163.1 GCA_027485735.1 Sphingomonadales bacterium
GCCGCAGGCCTTGCTCGCCGTGGTATCAGTGACGCGGCCGATGCGCTGCTGGCCGCCGATGCCGAGCGGCGCGCCGCCGAGACGAAGGCGCAAGAAGCGCTTGCCCGCCGCAATGCCGCGTCGAAGGAAATCGGCGCTGCAATGGCTGCGAACGACGGTGCAAAGGCCGAGGCCTTGAAGGCTGAAGTCGCCGGCCTGAAGGACGAGATCGCCGCGCTGGAAGAGGCTGCCCGCACGGCCAGCGACAAGGCCGAAGCCCTGCTGGTCAGCCTGCCCAACCTACCTGCCGCCGATGTGCCGGATGGCGTGGACGAACATGGCAATGTCGAGGTGATGCGCTGGGGCAGCCCCCGCGCGTTCGATTTCGCGCCGCTTGAGCATGACATTGTCGCGGCAAAGCTGGGGTATGATCCGGAGGCCGCTGCCCGTGTCGCCGGTGCGCGATTTGCAGTACTGAAGGGGCCGCTTGCCCGGCTGCAACGCGCGCTGGGCCAGTACATGATCGACACACAGACAGGCGTGCGCGGCTTCACCGAAGTGGCGACGCCCTATCTGGTGAAACCGGAAGCCGCGTTTGGCACTGGCAACCTGCCCAAGTTCGCCGAAGATCTGTTTCAGACCACCGACGGCCGTTACCTGATCCCCACCGCCGAGATGAGTCTGACCAACCTGGTCGCCGGCGAGATCGTCGATGCCGCGGCCCTGCCCATCCGCATGACAGCACTCACCCCCTGTTTCCGCAGCGAAGCCGGCAGCGCCGGGCGTGACACGCGCGGGCTGATCCGCCAGCACCAGTTCGAAAAATGCGAGCTGGTGACGATCTGTACGCCCGAACAGGCCGAGGCTGAGCACAAGCACATGCTGGGATCGGCCGAAGCCATCTTGCAGGCGCTGGGCCTGCCCTATCGCCGGATGCTGCTGTGCGCCGGCGACATGGGCTTTTCGGCGCGGCGGACGTTCGATCTGGAAGTGTGGCTGCCCGGCCAGGGCGCTTATCGCGAGATCAGCTCGATTTCCGATTGCGGCGAGTTCCAGGGCCGCCGCATGAACGCGCGCTGGAAGGTGGCGGGCGAGAAAGGCAGTCGTGGGCCGGTGAACACATTGAATGGCTCCGCCTTGGCCGTGGGCCGCACGCTGGTGGCGGTGATCGAAAATTATCAGCAAGCCGATGGCAGTGTCATCATCCCCGACGTGTTGAAGCCTTACATGGCCGGCATCGACCGGCTGGAGCCCTGAACCCATGCGCATTCTCGTCACCAATGATGATGGCATCAACGCCCCCGGCCTGGTCGCGCTGGAAGCGATTGCCGCCGAACTGTCCGACGATGTGTGGGTGGTTGCGCCTGCCGAGGAGCAATCGGGCGCCGGCCACAGCCTGACGCTGAGCCAGCCCGTGCGCCTGCGCGAGATCAGCCCGCGCCGTTATGCCGTGCGCGGCACGCCCACCGATTGCGTGATGCTGGCGCTGGGCGCGGTGCTGGAAGATCACAAGCCCGATCTGATCCTTTCGGGCGTCAACCGCGGCGGCAACCTGGCCGAGGATGTGACGTACAGCGGCACCGTTTCGGCCGCCATGGAAGGCTGCCTGGCCGGCATCCGCTCCATCGCATTGAGCCAGGTAATGATGGATTACACTGCGGGCATGGAAGACTTCAGCTGTGCCACGGCGCACGGCGCGGCCATCATCAGCCGGGTGATCGCCACCGAATGGCCCGATGGTGTTCTGATCAACATCAACTTCCCGCCAGTGCTGGCCGCCGACGTGAAGGGGGTGCGCGTCACCGAGCAGGGCTTCCGCGATTATGGCAATATCCACCTGGTGAAGCGCATCGATCCGCGCGGCTTTCCCTATTATTGGCACGGTTTCGGCAAGGAAAAGCCTGCGCCCGGCCATGAGACCGATCTGAAGGCCATGCACGAAGCGGCGATTTCGGTAACGCCGCTGCATCTGGACATGACGCACTACCAATCGATCAGCCGGCTGAAGACGGCATTGGCAGATCTGGCCGAGCGCTGAGAAACGAAAAGCGGCGACGGGTCGCCCCGTCGCCGCTCCTCGTGCGTCGTTTCTGGTTCAGGCCGCGACGCTGGTCCGACGGCGGCGCTGGGATGCGCCCACCAGGCCAAAGCCGGCGATCAGCATCGCCCAACTGGCCGGTTCCGGAACCTCGCCAATGCTGCCCGGCAGCACCTGGATGAAATCGACGTCAAAGCCAGGCGAACCGCCGAAATTGTCCAGCCCGACGATCTTCACCGCAGTCACGGCCCCGGTCCAGCCAATGCTGGCCAGATCGAAGGCGGTGGTGCTGCTGTCGAGAGCGGTGCCGAGAAAGACGAAGTTGATGCCATTGCGCGACACGAAAATGTCGGCCCGTTCACCGCTTGCGCCGACTTCGCTGATGAAGATGTCGTTGCCCACGCCGTCGACAACGGTTTCATCGGTGAAGCCGACCGTGACGAAGCTGCCCCGCGGCAGCGACAGGAAATCGGCCGGGCTCGTTGGCCCGCCCAACACCACGCTCGTCGACACCGGCACCGGGAAGCTGCCCGGGAAGGTGCCGCCATAGGGGCCAGGGAACGGCCCCGCGCCACTGTTGAAATAATCGAGGACGGTATCGGCAAAACCGACGGCGGCCTGAGCCGGAGCGGCAGCAACGCCAGCGAGCATTGTCGCGGCGGCCAGAGCAAGGCGGATCTGCATTTTCATTTCCCCCACACATGCCGAACGAAGGTTCGGCAACGAGCGGAATGTCTCACATTCTGTTCATAATGGCAAATATTTAGTTAATTTTTGCGCCGTGACGCCTCCACTCGCCTGCCGCGTCACGCTTTCCATGCTGTGCTGTCGCCGCTATCAGCTTGGTATGGTTAGGCGTTCACTTCGGGCATATGGCGGCATCACGGCCGCGGCGGCGCTGCTGTCGGGCTGTATGATTGGCCGGCCTGAGCCGACGACTCGTCCGCCGCCACGCACGGTGGCGAGACCAACGCAGCCCAAGCCGGTCACACCGCCGCCGCGCGTGGCCGCGCCGCCGGCCCGCACCGATTGGGTGGCGCGCCGCGTGATGCCGGCGGCGATCGTTTCGCCGGAAGGCCGCTTTCATGTCGTCAGGTCCGGCGAGACCGGCATCGCCATCGCGCGGGCCTATGGCCTGGCCTGGCGCGACCTGATCGCGCTCAACAAATTGCAGGAGCCATTCGTGCTTCGCGTCGGCCAGCGCCTGCGGCTGACTCCGGTGCTGACGCCAACCCCGCGCCCGGCGCCGCAAACACTGGAACAGCGCGCCCGCGCCTTCGAAATCACCATTGACGACGTGATGACGGGCGGCCAGCCCGCCGCGAATGGCCCAGTGCCGCGTGCGGCCGGCGAACCGCGGCCAGCCCCGCTGCCCGCCGTTACGGGCGCGGCACCGGCCTTCCGCTGGCCGCTGCCAGGCCGCATCATTTCCGGTTTCGGCCCGAAACCGGGCGGCCGCTTCAATGATGGCGTCAATCTGAAGGCCAGCGCGGGCGAGGCGGTGCGCGCGGCCGGCGATGGCGTGGTGGCCTATGCCGGCGATGCGATCCCCGGCTTTGGCAATCTGCTGCTGGTGAAGCACGCCGGCGGCTGGGTGACAGCTTATGCCCATAATGAAGCGCTGCTGGTGACGCGCGGCGCGCGGGTGAAGGCGGGCGAAGCGATTGCGCGCGCCGGCCAGTCGGGCGCAGTGGCGGAACCGCAGCTGCATTTTGAACTGCGGCGCGGGCGCACGCCCGTGGATCCGGCCAGAGTCATTGGCGGGCGTTAGTTGGAGACGCCCGTCGGCGGGCGGTAGCGCCTGCTGCCCACTTGCACTTTTTGGCCAAACAGCGCACGGCGCGCGCGATGACATTGAACCTTGATACGGCCCCGCGCGTGGGCATGGTGTCCCTGGGTTGCCCCAAGGCGCTGGTCGATTCCGAACGCATCCTCACCCAGCTGCGCGCTGATGGTTATGCGCTGTCAGGCGATTACGCCGGGGCAGACGTGGTGATCGTGAACACCTGCGGGTTTCTGGACTCAGCCAAGGCCGAAAGCCTGGAAGCCATTGGCGAGGCCATTGCCGAAAATGGCAAGGTGATCGTGACGGGGTGCATGGGCCACGAAGCCGATGCCATCCGCGCGCGTTTCCCGGATGTGCTCGCCGTGACCGGGCCGCAGCAGTATGAAGCCGTGGTTTCGGCCGTGCATGAGGCCGCGCCGCCCGTGCGGTCGGCGTTCGTTGATCTGGTGCCCGATGCCGGCCTGAAGCTAACGCCGCGCCATTTTGCCTATGTGAAGATTTCCGAAGGCTGCAATCACACGTGCGCCTTCTGCATCATCCCCAGCTTGCGCGGTCGTCTCGCCAGCCGGCCGCCGGCCGCGATCCTGCGCGAGGCCGAAGCGCTGGTGAAGGCCGGCGCCAAGGAATTGCTGGTGATCAGCCAGGACACGTCGGCCTATGGTGTGGACCTGAAGCATGCCACCTCTTCGCTCGGCGGCGTCGATCGGCGCGCCCATATCCAGGATCTGGCCCGCGCGCTCGGTGAAACCGGTGCCTGGGTGCGTCTGCACTATGTCTATCCCTATCCGCACGTGGATGATCTGATCCCGCTGATGGCTCAAGGCCTGGTGCTGCCCTATCTCGACATCCC
>JAIXQM010000135.1 GCA_027485735.1 Sphingomonadales bacterium
GACCGCTACACACTGCCGAGCCTGACCGGTTTCTTTGAGTCGAACCGCGACAACCACGGCAGCTATTTCTTCGATTGGACCAGCGAGCGCGAATATGAATGGCGGCGGTTTTACACGCGCTACATGCAACTGGTGAATGATTACAAGAATATGGGTGGCCGGGTGACGACGGGCAGCGACCCCGGCTTTATCTGGCAGACCTGGGGCTTTGGCTATGTCTTGGAGCTGGAACTGCTGCGCGAGGCCGGCTTTGCACCCTTGGAAGTGATCCAGGCCGCCACCATCAACGGCGCCCGCACGCTGGAGGAACCCAAGGGCCGCGAGCCGGACTTCGGCCTGATCCGGGTGGGCATGCGCGCGGATCTGATCGTGGTGCCGGAGAACCCGCTGCACAATTTGAAGACCCTCTACGGCACCGGCTTTGCCCGGCTGGATGAAGCGACGCAAAAGACGGTGGTAAAGGGCGGAATCCGCTGGACCATCCGCGATGGCATCGTGCACGACGTGCCGGCGCTGCTGAAGAGCGTGGAGGATCAGGTGGCGGCGGCGAAGGCGGCGCGGTGAAGTTGGCCAGCATCGCCGATTACCGGGCAGCGTCCCGGCGGCGGGTGCCGCGTTTCCTGTTCGATTACACCGATGGCGGCAGCTATGCCGAGCAGACGCTGGCGGCGAATGTCGCCGATTTGGCCGCCATTCAGCTCGATCAACGCGTGTTGGTGGACGTATCGCGGATCGAAACGCGGGTGAAGCTGCTGGGGCAGGCGCTCTCCATGCCGGTGGTGCTGGCGCCGGTGGGACTTGGCGGGCTGCATGCGCGGCGCGGGGAGGTGCAGTCATGGCGCGCAGCGCGGGCAGCTGGCATCCCGATGGCGCTGTCCACCGTGTCGGTGTGTTCGCTAGAAGAAGTCACGCAGGGCGCTGGCGCCGCGCCGTGGTTCCAGCTTTATCTTACCAGAGACAAGGCGGCGAACGAGGCCATGATCGCCACCGCCCGCGAACAGGGCTGCCCGGCGCTGGTGCTCACAGTCGATCTGCCGACGCCGGGCGCTCGCTATCGCGATGTGCGCTCCAGCCTCACTGGCGCGCCGGGGCTGGCCGGCATGCTGCACCGCGCGGCGCAGGTAGCGGCGCGGCCGGGTTGGGCGGTTGATGTGGGGCTGCTCGGCGGGGCGGTGGCGATGGGGAATCTCACCGGGCTGGTGGGGGCCAAGGCACCGCTCAGCGATTATCTCGGCTGGATCGCGCGCAATTTCGATGCCAGCGCCGATTGGGATCGGCTGGCATGGGTGCGCTCGCTGTGGCCGGGGCCGCTGATCGTGAAGGGGATTCTCCACCCCGATGATGCGGCGCTGGCGGTGCAGCATGGAGCGGACGCAATCGTTGTCTCCAACCATGGCGGCCGGCAACTGGATGGTGCGATCTCGGCCGCGCGCGCCCTCCCGGCGATCATGGATCGACTAGGCGGCTGCATTCCGGTTCTGGCCGATGGCGGCGTGCGCTCCGGGCTGGATGTGCTGCGGTACGTATCGCTCGGCGCATCGGCGGTAATGATTGGCCGGCCCTGGGTATGGGGGCTGGGCGCGGCTGGGCAGGCGGGCGTGGCGCATGTGCTGCAGCTGATCCGTGCCGAACTGGAAACGGTGATGGCGCTCACCGGTCGCACCCGGCTGGCCTGATGCACCAAAGCCTTGTATCGCGTGGGCCATGACCGACCGGCTGACCATCGCCCTTGCCCAGTTGAACGCCAGCGTGGGCGATCTGGCCGGCAATGCCGATGCCATATTGGCCGCACGCGCTTTGGTGCCGGCGGCCGATCTGCTGGTCACCCCCGAACTGTCCATCGTTGGCTATCCGCCGGAAGATCTGGTGCTGAAACCGGCGCTGGTCGAAGCGGCGAAGGTGCAGGTGGAACGGCTGGCGCAGGCCACGGCGGACGGCGGCCCGGCGCTGCTGGTCGGCGCGCCGTGGGCAGAGGAGGGCAAGCTCTACAACGCTATGCTGTTGCTCGATGGCGGCCGCATCGCCGGCATCACCCGCAAGCATGATCTGCCCAATTACGGCACGTTCGACGAAAAACGCCTGTTCAGCGCCGGGCCCTTGCCTGGCCCAATGAACCTGCGTGGGGTGCGCATCGGCGTGCCAGTGTGCGAGGACATGTGGACGCCTGACGTGTGCGAATGCCTGGCCGAAACCGGCGCGGAATTGTTGATCGTGCCCAATGGCAGCCCGTTCGAAGTAGGCAAGGATGATCGCCGATTGAACCTTGCCGTCACGCGTGTGGTCGAAACCGGCCTGCCGCTCGTCTACCTCAATCGGGTTGGCGGGCAGGACGAACTGGTGTTCGATGGCGCGTCATTCGTGCTCAACGCCACCCGCACGCTCGCCCACCAGCTGCCCGATTGGGACGAGACGATCCGGCTGACGGAGTGGGCACGCGGGGAAAGCGGCTGGACCTGCGCGACCGGCGAGCTCAGCCAGCAGGATGATGATCCCGCCGATGTCTATCACGCCATGCTGGTGGGCCTGCGCGATTATGTGAACCGC
>JAIXQM010000041.1 GCA_027485735.1 Sphingomonadales bacterium
CTACCGGATGTTCAACTACTCGTTCTCGCTCGCGTACGAGTTCTCGAACAATTTCAACGCCTACGTTCGCTATACCAACGGCAAGAAGGCGCCTGATTTCGGCGGCATCGTCGCGATCAACACCCCGGCGCAGATCGCCACGGTGTTCCCCAAGCCGCAGAAGATCCAGCAGATCGAACTGGGCCTGAAGTATTCGCAGGGTGGGATCAATCTGCAGATCTTCCCGTTCTACTCGAAGCTCTCGAACGTCACCACGGCGCAGACCTTCACCTATACGGCGGGCGCGCAGACGGGGCAGTTCCGCGTCGTCGCACAACTCGGCAGCCCCCACCACTTCGTCATGCTTGGTGGAATAGGCCTTGTACTCGAAATCCGGCGGCAGATCGGAAAGCGGCATGTTGGGCCGCCACGGCATCATGCCGTCCTGACCCTCTTCGCCCATTTCCGCGTCCGACACCTGATCGGTGTCCATCTCGACTTCGCGTTGCTCGGCGCCCTCGGGCGCGTCCGACGAGTCCTCGGAACGGGTTTCGGTGGACTGGTCCTGGCCGCCGCCGTCGTCCTGTTCCTGATCTTCGCTGTCTTCGCCGGGCTGTTCTTCCTCGTCCTGCCCGTCGCTTTCCTCGGTCTCGTCGCTGGCCTCGTCGGGATCGGCGCCCAGGCCCAGATCGGCGAGCACATGGCGGATCAGCTGCGCAAACGCCGCCTGATCATCCATGTTGGCCGCCAGCGCATCCAGATGCGTGCCGGCCTGCGCCTCAATGTGCCCGCGCACCATGTCCACCGCCTGTTGTGCGGCGCGTGGTACATCGGCGCCGGTCAGCCGTTCGCGCACCATCAGGCTGATGGCGCTGGCCAGCGGCACTTCCTCGGCAGTGCGGGCGCGCACGATCGGATCGGTGCGCACGCGCATTTCGGTCATGCGGTCGAGGTTGCGCGCCACCCCGGCCATTTCGGCCGCGCCCAGGGCTTCAAAGCGCGCCTGTTCCAGCGCATTCCAGATGTCGCGCGCCAGCCCCGATTCCGGCTGCTCCGCGCCGTGCAGCTTGGGATCGTGGAAGCGGCGCTTCAGTGCGAAACTGTCAGCCCAGCCGCGCACTTCGGCCACTTGCTCAGCCGGCAGCGCCCGCGCCGGCTGCGGCACGCGGGCCTGATCACCGAAACAGCCCGGCTTGTCGGCCGTATAGGCCAGCTCCATCCCCGGCGCATGGCCCAGCGCCCGCATGGTCGCGGCCACCGCCTGGCGGAAATCCTCGATGGGGCTGGTTTCGGCCATTCCCTACTTCTTCGCCTTCACCGCGATGCTTTCCGGCAGGTCCTCGCCGAACACACGCTGATAATATTCGGCCACGATGCTGCGCTCGGCCTCGTCGCACTTGTTCAGGAACGACAGGCGGAAGGCAAAGCCGACATTGTTGAAGATCACCGCGTTCTGCGCCCAGGTGATCACCGTGCGCGGACTCATCACCGTGGAAATGTCACCGCCCATGAAGCCGGCGCGGGTCATGTCGGCCACGCGCACCATGTTGGAAACCGTCTTGCGGCCGGCTTCGGTGTCGAATTCCTTCACCTTGGCGGTCACGATGGCGCTTTCGGTGTGGTGCGGCAGGTAATTCAGCGTGGTGACGATGCTCCAGCGGTCCATCTGGCCCTGGTTGATCTGCTGGGTGCCATGATAGAGCCCGGTGGTATCGCCCAGGCCCACGGTGTTGGCGGTGGCAAACAGCCGGAACCATGGATTGGGCCGGATCACCCGGTTCTGATCGAGCAGGGTCAGCTTGCCTTCCACTTCCAGCACGCGCTGGATCACGAACATCACGTCCGGCCGGCCGGCATCATATTCGTCGAACACCAGTGCCGTGGGCGTCTGCAGCGCCCACGGCAGCAGGCCTTCGCGGAATTCGGTCACCTGCGCGCCGTTCCTCAGCACGATGGCATCCTTGCCGATCAGATCGATGCGGCTGATGTGGCTATCCAGGTTGATGCGCACGCACGGCCAGTTGAGGCGGGCGGCCACCTGCTCGATATGGGTGGATTTGCCGGTGCCGTGATAGCCCTGCACCATCACGCGGCGGTTGAAGGCAAAGCCGGCAAGAATGGCCAGCGTGGTGTCTGGGTCGAACACATAGGCCGGATCCAGATCCGGCACGCGATCATCCTTCACCGAAAAGGCTGGCACAGCCATATCGATATCGACGCCGAACACCTCACGGGCGTCCACCGTGGTGTCCGGCGCATTCATCGCCACCGGCGGGGTTTCGTGCATATCGCTCACGTGTTGTTCGACTCCGTCTTGTATCCGGCTGCTGCCTTCAGGTGCGTAAAGGCGTTGACCACCGCCTGCAACTTCCCTTCGTGGCTTCTGTCCCCCCCATTGCTGTCAGGGTGGTAGCGGCGCACGAGCCCGCGATAGGTGCGGCGGATGTCGGCCGGCGTGGCATTGCGGTCAAGCCCCAGCGTGCCCAGCGCCTGGGCATCGCCCTTGTCGGCCCAGCGTCCGGGTGGTGAGCGTGACGGCCGCAGCGGTTCATCGAACAGCCCATGCGGATCGCCAAAGGTGAAGGCCATGCGGCCACCGCGCACCACATCCTTCTCCCACCCGGCCAGTGGCGATTGGGCGGCATGAATTTCGTCGGGCGAGAGGCCATCGAAATAATTATAGCCGGCGTTGAACGCGCGGACATGATCAAGGCACAGATATTGCCAACCACCGACATCACCCGGGACCCGATTGGACCGCGGCGCCCGGAATTCGCCATTGCCGGCACAGCCCGGCCAGCCACAGGCCTGCGGCTCGGGGGTTTCCACCCGTCCGTGCCACCGGCTGTGGCGAGGTTGGCTCTGGCTTGAAATATCTGTCGTCCTTCTGTCTGCCCGGTCTATAACGGTGCGCAAAGGAGAAGATATGGGCAAGGTTGCCGCAGAAATCCAATCCCGGCTGATGGCCGTACTGGCGCCGACCGCCCTTGAGGTGATCGACGACAGCCACCAGCACCATGGCCATGCCGGTCATCGCGGCGACGATGCCGAATCGCATTTCACCGTAAAGATCAGCGCCGCCAGCTTTGCCGGGCAAAGCCGCATCGCCCGCCAACGCGCCGTCTATGCCGCGCTGGGCGATCTGGTCGCGCCCGATCGCATTCACGCGCTGCGCATCGTCGCATCGGCCCCCGGCGACGCCTGATGCGCGCCGCGATTGCCGCCCTTGCCCTGCTGGTCGCCGCACCGGCGCTGGCCGCCACCGAAGCAGCCGGCAGCCTGGACGGCGTCACCATCATCGATCGGCTGGACGTGAAAGACATCGCCGCCGGCAGCGTGCAGCGCTTCTGGTTCCGCGCCGGGATGAGCCCCGTCGGCCAGCCGTGGCTGGTGCCGGTGGTCGTGATCAAAGGCGCCCAACCCGGCCCGCGCCTGCTGCTCACGGCCGGCATCCACGGCGATGAACTGAACGGCATCGCCGTTCTGCACCGGTTGGCCGCCACGGTGGACCCAGCCAAGCTGGCCGGCACGCTCACGCTGGTGCCCGGCCTCAATCCGCCCGGCCTGCTGCAATCGACCCGGCAATGGACGCCGGACTGGTCCCGCAGTGCCCCCAATCTGAACCGTGAGCTGCCCGGCAAGGAAGGCGGCTCTGGCATCGCCGATTTCGCTGGCCGGCTGTGGAGCCGCCTGATCCGCCCCAATGCCGACAGCGCGGTGGACCTGCACACCCAATCGCGCGGCACGGCCTACATGATGTATGCCTTTGCCTCCACGCCGCGCACCCGCCGCATGGCTGAACTGGTGGCGCCTGACATCATCAAGATGGACAAGGGCGACAAGGGCACGGTGGAAAACACGCTGACCGATGATGGCGTACCGGCAATCACGCTGGAACTGGGCCGGCCCGAGATGTTCGACGACACGATGATTGCGCGCGCTGAGTCCGGCCTCACCAACCTGATGCGCGAGATGAAGATGCTGCCCGGCAAGATGACGCCGCCGCCAGCCGGCCTGACCGTGGCCAATGATATCGTTGCCGTGCGCGCCCGCCTGCCCGGCTGGGCCCGCCTGCTGCTGCCGATCGGCAGCGCGGTGAAGAAGGATCAACCGATCGCCGAAGTGCGCGATGCCTTTGGCCGCAGCCTGGAAACGGTGGTGGCACCGGCCGATGGCCGCATCAACATGATCACCACCGACCCCCGCGTCGCCGCCGGCGACACCATTGCCCGCATCGTCTGGTGGTCCCCCGATCCTGCGTGTCAGAACGGTTGCTGACTTGAGTTGGAAGCGCGCAGCGGCTATCCGCAACAGCGCGCCGGATTAGCTCAGCGGTAGAGCAGCGGTTTTGTAAACCGAAGGTCGGGGGTTCAATCCCCTCATCCGGCACCATTTCCCGGCTTTCGCCGCCGGCCGATCACGACGGCCAACAGTGTTGTCGCGAGGATCGGACCAAGCCAGTCCGCCACTTGCGCCGGTTGGCTCCACAATCGGGCATCCAGCGCACCCCACCACGGCAGATTGGCACGCAAGCCATCGCCGAACTGTTCGATCCAGCGATACTCCGCCTGTGCCACCTCTCGCCCTAGGAAATAGCCGCTGGCCAGCGCCGCTCCGATCCACCAATTGCGGGTGGTGAGGCCGATCACGGCCTGGATGGCCACAGCGGCCAACGCATGTTCGACAAGATTCATCATCGGCTCACCGGTTTCCTGTGCTGGGGCCACAGCTTGCCCGATGCCAGGCGCAAGCAGAAGCGGTCCGCCCTACGCAATCGTCCGCTCTTTCCTTTTTGCCAGTGGCCAAGCAGGGTCAGGCGTGACAGCCTGTGCGCTGCAACATGCAATAATCCACACACGGGGAAGGTGCGCCATGCATTTCGAATATAGCGACAAAACCAAAGGCCTGATCGAAAAGCTGCGCGGCTTCATGGACGAGCATATATACCCGAATGAAGAGCGCTATCATCGCGAAGTGCAGGAAGGCGATCGCTGGAAGGTACTGCCGGTGATCGAGGAACTGAAGCCCAAGGCACGCGCCGCCGGGCTGTGGAACCTGTTCCTCAACATCTGCGATCACGACACCGGCGAATGGAAGGGCCCCGGCCTCACCAACCTCGAATATGCGCCGCTGGCCGAGGAAATGGGCCGCGCCGGCTGGTCATCCGAAGTGTTCAACTGCTCCGCGCCCGATACCGGCAACATGGAAGTGCTGCGCACCTATGGCACCGAAGAGCAGAAGCAGACGTGGCTGAAGCCGCTGATGGCCGGCGAAATCCGCTCCGCCTTCCTGATGACCGAGCCGGCCGTCGCTTCTTCCGACGCGACCAACATTGAAACCTCCATCCGCCGCGACGGTGATCATTATGTCGTCAACGGCCGCAAATGGTGGTCGTCGGGCGTGGGTGATCCGCGCTGCAAGATCGCCATCGTGATGGGCAAGACCGATCCCAGCGCGCCGCGGCACAGCCAGCAGAGCCAGATCCTGGTGCCGCTGGATGCACCCGGCATCACCAAGCTGCGCCCGCTCAACGTGTTCGGCTTTGATGACGCGCCGCACGGCCATTTCGAAGTGATTCTGGACAATGTGCGCGTGCCGGTTGCCAACATGATCCTGGGCGAAGGCCGCGGCTTTGAAATCGCGCAGGGCCGCCTTGGCCCGGGCCGCATCCACCACTGCATGCGCTCGATCGGTGCCGCCGAACGCGCGCTGGAAAAGATGGTGAAGCGCCTGAAGAGCCGCGTCGCTTTCGGCAAGCCGATTTCGGAACACAGCCTGTGGCACGAGCGGATCGCCGATTCGCGCATCGCCATCGAACAGGCCCGCTTGCTCACGCTCAAGGCCGCCTACATGATGGACACGGTGGGCAACAAGGCGGCGGCCAACGAGATCGCGATGATCAAGGTGGTGGCGCCGAACATGAGCTGCCTGATCCACGATCACGCCATCCAGGCCCATGGCGGCGGCGGCGTGTGCCAGGATTATGGCCTCGCCAGTGGCTATGCCGGCCAGCGCACACTGCGCCTGGCCGACGGCCCGGACGAAGTGCACCGCGCGGCCATCGCCAAGAACGAACTGCGGAAATACAATTAAGGCTGCAAGGCGGCGGGGAAGGGCTTGCACCACAAGCCCTCCCCTGCTACCCGCGCCATCTGCCGAAGGGGCGCTCAGGCGCTTCATTTCCCTGGTGTGCGGCCATGGCGGAATTGGTAGACGCGCAACGTTGAGGTCGTTGTGGCCGAAAGGCCGTGGAAGTTCGAGTCTTCTTGGCCGCACCATTTGGGAAAAATACCGGGCCGGCTTTGCCGGATAGGTTGGTAAGCGCACAATCGAGCGGTTATCTCCAAATTGTAATCGCTCTGCCGCACTTCGTGTTTAATGGACCGCGATGTTCATGGGTGTGCAGGGGCAAGAATCGCGCGGGCGGGGGCCGCCATGGTTTGGTATGGCCGGCGATTTGCCGCGGTTGCTGCTGGGCGGTTTGGCAGCCTTTGCGGCCTATTTTGCCATGTACGCATTCCGCAAACCGCTGGCCGTGGCAGGCTGGACCGATGTCGGCTTTCACCCCTTCGGCCTTGATTACAAAACAGCGCTCGTGATCGTGCAGGTGGTGGGATATGCCGCCTCCAAGCTCATTGGCATCAGGGTGATGGCTGAATTTGGCCGCATAGGCCGAGCCGGCGTCATCTTCGGCCTGATCAGCATTTCATGGGCCTGCCTGATTGCCTTTGCGCTGCTGCCGCCGGTGCTTGGTCTGGCCTGCATCTTAATGAACGGCTTTGCACTGGGGATGATCTGGGGGCTGGTGTTCAGCTATCTGGAAGGGCGGCGCACCACCGAACTTCTGGGTGCCATGTTGTGCGGGGCGTTCATCCTGGCCTCTGGTGTCGTCAAGTCGGCCGGTGCGCTGTTATTGCAGGAAGGCGTGCCGGAACATTGGATGCCAGCTGCAACCGGCCTGCCGTTTTTCCCGGTGCTGATTCTGTCTTTATGGCTGTTGGAGCGGATGCCGGCGCCATCGGCCGCCGACGAGGCTGAGCGAACACCGCGCCGCCCTATGGACAAAACCGAGCGGGCGGCCTTTCTGCAGGCGCATGGGCTACCGATGGCGCTGTTGACGGCCAGTTATATCGTGCTCACCGCCATGCGCGATTTCCGGGACAATTTCGCGGCCGAACTCTGGACGGCGTTGGGCATGGGCGGGTCGGCAGCGGTGTTTTCCGCCAGCGAGTTGCCGGTGGCGGTGATCGCGCTCGGTGCACTTGCCGGGCTGATCCTGGTGCGCGACAACGTGAAGGCAATGTTGGCGATGCACGGGGTGATCATGCTGGGCGGCGCGCTTTTGGGGCTGGGCACATTGGCTTTCCAGGCCGGCCTACTTGGCCCGATGCCGTGGATGATTCTGGCCGGTGCAGGGCTTTATCTGGCCTATCTACCGTTCAACGCCATGCTGTTTGATCGCATGATTGCCGTGCTGGGCCGAACGGCCAATGCCGGTTTCCTGATCTACATTGCCGACACTGCTGGATATGCGGGCAGCATCGCCCTTCTGATGTGGCGCAGCCTGTTTGCCCCTGCCGCGGACTGGGTGCCCTTATTCATCGCATTTGCCCATGTCGCAGCCATGCTCATTATCGTGCTTACCGGTATTTCGGCCCTGTATTTCTGGCGCCGGGCCGGCCAAAAACGGGAGATTCCTGATTGTCTGACGTGATCGTGGTGGGCGCCGGTATTGTCGGTTTGGCCCATGCGTTGGCTGCGGTACGCGCTGGCGCGCGGGTGACGGTGGTCGACCGGGACGCGCGCGCGAATGGCGCCTCCATCCGCAATTTCGGCTTCATCACCGTCACCGGGCAGGAACAAGGCCGGGTGTGGCGCCTGGCAAGGCGCAGTGCCGCCATCTGGCGGAACGTGGCACCCGCCGCTGGCATCCGCATCGATCAGGAAGGTCTGCTTGTTGTGGGGCAGCGCCCTGAATCATCGGCGGTCCTCGATGCCTTCATGGCCACTGAAATGGGAGAAGGGTGCCGGCGCCTGAACCCATCTTCGGTCGCCGATCTCTGCCCGCAGGCCCATGCGCCTGCTGGCGCCATCCTCAGCACGCATGATCTGCGCGTCGAATCGCGCGAAGCGCTGCCCCGACTGGCCGCCTGGCTGGCCGAGGTGCATGGCGTACGCTTCCATTTCGGCAGCGCCGTGGTGGGTATAGAAACCGGCCGTGTCGCGTTGGCCAATGGTGAAGCGCTCGCGGCCGATGCCATTTTCGTCTGCCCCGGCGATGACTGGGCCTCGCTGTTCCCGTCGATTTATGCCGAGGAATCAATCACTCGCTGCAAGCTGCAGATGCTGCGCCTTGCGGCGCCCGGCTGGCGGCTGCCGGCCCCGGTCATGAGCGATCTCAGCCTGGTCCGCTACCTCGGCTATGCCGCGCTGCCCGAAGCTGCAGCGTTGAAGGCCCAGCTGGAACAGGAACAAGCCGAAGCCCTTGGTTGGGGCATCCATCTGATTGTGGTGCAGAGCGCCGATGGGAGCCTGGTGGTGGGTGACAGCCATGAATATGGCCCGACACCTGACCCCTTCGGTCGTGCCGACATCGATGCCGCCATGCTTCGCCAGTATGAGGCGGTTCTGGGCGCGCCTCCTGCGGTGGCCGAACGCTGGACCGGCACCTATGCCTCGGCCGCCGGCCACAGCATCGTGCGCTCACCGATGCCCGGCGTGCACTTGGTGGTGGTGACCAGTGGCACCGGTGCTTCCACCGGATTCGCGCTGGCCGAAGAAACGGTGAACGGCGTGTTCGGCAATAGGGAGCCAATCTGTTGAGCGCAAATCTGCAGGCTGTGGTGTTCGACTGGGCGGGCACGATGATCGATTTCGGCAGCCGCGCGCCAGTGGTGGCGCTGCTCAAGCTGTTTGAAGGCTTTGATGTGCCGATCAGCGAGGCCGAGGCCCGGGCCGACATGGGGATGGCAAAGCGCGACCATATCGCCGCCATTCTCGCCCAGCCGCGTGTGGCTGCCGCCTGGGCCGCGCTCTATGGCAAGACCCCTGACGTGACAGACGGTGACCGGCTGTTTGCCCGCATTACCCCTCTGATGCAGGCCGCCGCACGCGAAACCGCCGTGCTGATCCCCGGCGCTGCCGACGTGGTGCGCCAGTTGCGCGGACAAGGCGTGAAGATCGGTTCGTGCACCGGCTACACGCGGGAAATGATGGCCGATATCCTGCCCGCCGCCGCCGCGCAGGGTTATACCCCTGATTGCCTCGTATGCGCCGGTGACACGGCCTTCGGTCGGCCTTCGCCATTGATGCTGTGGAAGAACATGGTGGAACTGGGGGTATGGCCAGCCGCCGCTGTGGTTAAGGTGGACGACGCTGCGGTGGGCATAGCCGAGGGGCGCGGCGCCGGCACTTGGACGGTGGGTGTGGCCGCCAGTGGCAACAGCGTTGGCCTGTCGGCCGAGGCGCTGGCGGTGCTTCCAGTGGAGGAGCGGGCCGATCGTATCGCAGCTGCCCGGGCCGAACTGCTGGCGGCCGGCGCCCATGTGGTGATCGATACCGTGGCCGATCTGCCGGCAGTGTTGACCGGCTTTGCTTACGGCTGAGCAGAAACGCGCAGCAGGCTGGCCAGCAGAGGGCGCCAACTGTCGAGCGGGGGCACCGCACAGTGGGGATCCTTGGCAGCATCATCCCAACGACGCAGCGTCACGGCATCGGCTGCGTGCGGCTGCGCGCAGAAACGGGCCTGCTCTTCAATGTCCATCGGCCCGCCCTGCAGCACAAGGCTGAGGATGGAGGCGGCGCTGAGACCGGCTTGGTATGCTGGATCGACGGCGCACAGATAGCGCTTGGCCGCGACATGCAGGCGAACGGGTTCGGTGACCGCCGGCCCGAACCAGTGGGCCAGCAGGTCTGCACCCCGCTGTTCGTGGCGGGCATCAACGGTGTCATGCTCAGCCGCCGCTCCCGCGTCATCCAGTAACTGGCCGATGTCGTGCAGCAGCGCGGCGGCGACGAGTGCAGGGGCAGCACCCGCCGCCTGTGCAAGGGCTGCGCACTGCACGGCATGGGCATATTGCGTCACGTGCTCACCGTAATGCTGCATACCGGCGGACCGGAATGGCGCCAGCAACTGGTCGAGAGCAGCGTCGGTCATGGCTGTTGCCACCCGGCTCAGCGTTCTGTGTAAAGCCTCACCAGTTCCCGCCGCTCGGTCAGGTTCAAGCCCAGCTCGCCGGCCAGATAGCCATCCACACCGCCTTTGTGGGCGTCCATCACGGCGAACACCGCTTCGATATAGGCGCGATCGACGCCCATGATGGCCTGCAGCGCTTCGGGCGGCATCCGGCGGAACATGGCCGATTGTGGATCATTGCCACCGGTCAGTTTGCCGGGATCGAAATAGCGGTTGGAGAGCAGGTAATCGCCGATCACTTCTTGACGCCCGACGCCCAGCGCGGTCAGCAGCAGGGCGGCGGCCACGCCGGTCCGATCCTTGCCGGCAGAGCAGTTGAAGGCGAGCGGCGCGCGGCCGGCCAGCAGTTCGCCAAACATCCGGCGGTACTGGCCGTTGAACTGCTTCAGGATCTGCGGATAGGTGGAGGTCATTGCCGCGCGCGCCTGCTCGCCGGAGGGCAGTGTGGGGCCGAACAGGCGGGCGATGGCGTTCATGTCATTCTGATAATCATCGGCGAGCACCACCGGCGCCTTGCCGGCCGGCCAGTTGACCGGTGCCGACGTCCGTTCCCGCACGTCGCGGAAGTCGCAGACGGTGCGGATGCCACGGCCGGCAAGTGTGGCAAAGTCCGCCGGTGTCAGGCTTGCCATCGCGCCAGAACGGAACAACAGGCCCCACCGGACGCTGCGCCCGTCGGCGGCCCTGTAACCACCCAGATCGCGGAAATTATTGCCGCCCTGCAGCGGCAGCAGCCGATCATGCGGCGCCGCCACAGCTTGCGGCGGCGCCACGGCCTTTGCCACGACGGGCGCCAGCGGCAGCAGCATGGCAATCAGGATCAGCGGCAGTCGCATGTGCATTGTGGTTCTCTCGGCTCATCAACGCGCCGGCGTTAGCCCGCCCTTGTGTCAGAGCCATGACAAGCGGAGCGAGTAACCAAATCGCAAGATTTTTGCCGCGAAAGCTTAACTGGAAAGCCAATTTTTGTTCACACACCATCGGTACGCCCCCGGTGGGCATACCGCGATCGGCTGCAAGGCCGGCGCATTCAAAACGGGGGCAGCATCATGAAAATCCGTCGGGCCAATCTGGCCACCACATCGCTTGTCGCATTGCTCGTCGCTCAACCTGCGCTGGCAGCTGATGCGGCCGCTACCGCAAATGCCGAGGCAGAGGGTCTGGCCGAAATCGTGGTCACCGCGCAAAAGCGCAGCGAAAATCTGCAGAAGACACCGATCGCCATTGCCGTACTGGACAGCGCCGTGCTGGCTGACCGCCACGTGGTGTCGCTGCTCGATCTTGGCGATGGCGCCATCCCGTCGCTGAAGATTGCACCCTTCTTCTCGCGCCCCGGCGTGCTCGTGATCAACATCCGCGGCGTCGGCGTGATGGCGGACAGCAACCAGCCGGCCCGCGATCAGGGCGTCGGCGTTTATGTTGATGGCGTCTATCTCGGCCGCGCTCAGGGCTTGGGCGCTGCGCTTTATGATGTCGAGAATATCGAAGTGCTGAAGGGCCCGCAGGGCACGCTGTTCGGCCGCAACACCATGGGCGGCGCGGTGAGCATCGTCACCAAGAAGCCCAGTGGCAAGTTCAAGTCCAACACCACTCTGGGCGTTGGCAACTACAACAGCTACAATGCGGTCACCCACATTGATCTGCCGGAAGTCGCCAACATCAGCTTCAAGATCGACGGCATCCTTTCGCGTCGCGACGGCATGGTGGACAATCCTTTGCAGGGCCAGAACGATTTCAACAGCTTCGACAAGCGCGGCATCCGTCTCGAAGCGTTGTGGCGTCCGACTGACAATTTCAGCGTCGATGTCGCCGTGGACAACAGCTATGATGCCACCAGCACCATGTATCTGCAGCAGGTTACCCGCCCGCTGGGTCTTCCGGCCACGGCCACCGCGCCGGCGATTGCGCCCAACTTCGTGGCGGCGATCAACCCGGTGTCGGCAACCCGGCTCAGCGCCGCCAAGGTGGGCGTGCCGCAGCCGCTCAGCATCGGCAAGACCGAAGGCTATCGCCTTGGTATGGAATGGGACGCGTCTTCCACGCTGAAGTTCAAGTCGATCACGGCCTATCGCGTGATGAGCCAGACCCAATGGGACAATGGTTCGGCGGATTCGACACTGTCGATCGCGCCGACTGCGGCCAATCCCAATGGCAACTTCCTGATTGCCACCGCCGGTGGGCCTTATCAGTTTGCCCGCATGAGCGTCGCGCCGTTCCGCCAGAACCAGTTCAGCCAGGAACTGGAAGCGGTCGGCGAAATCGGCCGCGTGAAGTTCGCTGCCGGCGCCTTGTTCTATCAGGAAAAGGTGCAAGACAACGCGCAGGCGTTCAACACCATGATCGTCACGGATGCCGCTGGCACCACGTTCGCCCAGCGTCAGATCGATTTCAACACGCAGGTCGTCCAGCGCGCCAGCTATGTTAAGGTCACCAGCGTTGGTGTGTTCGGCCAGGGCATCTACACGCCGCCGATTGCTGATGACAAGATCCACCTCACCTTGGGTGGTCGTTGGACGCGTGACCAAAAGCAGGGCAATCTTTTCACCATCAACGGGGCTCTCCCGATTGTGCCGGTGAATGGCGTCAACGTCTCTGCCAAGATCCCGCTTGATCAAGCCTGGAGCCGCTTCGATCCGCTGGTCACCCTGGCTGCCGAAGTGACAGACGATATCCTGGTCTATGGCAAGTGGAGCACCGGTTATCGTTCGGGCGGCGCCAGCTCGCGCTCGCTGACCTACCGCGCGTTCAATCCAGAATCCGTCTCGATCTTCGAAATCGGCGGCAAGGCCCAGTTTTTCGACAACCGGGTGCGCTTCAACTTCGCGGCGTTCACGGGGACGTACAAGGATATCCAGCTCGATTTCAGCGGCCTTTATGAAGACGTGATCAACGGTGTCCGCGTCACCACCACCCGCACCACCACCGACATCATCAATGCGCCGGGCACCGGCCGGGTGAAGGGTTTCGAGCTTGAATTTCTGGTCAACCCGGCCAAGGGCCTGACCCTGTCGGCCAGCTATGCCAAGAACATTGTCACCATCCCGTCGACGCTCAACCCCTTCCCGCAGACGGGCGGCGTGCTGATTCCCGTGCCGGTGCCGATCTATCAGGTCTACACGCCGGAAAACACCGCCAGCGTCTCGATCGACTATGATCTGCCGATCAAGGACTTCAACCTGCACGCCCACCTTGATGGCAACTATGACTCCGGCTTCTATGCCAACTACACCGATGTGACCTATGATCCGGTCACCCGCGCCGTGCGCTATGCCCAGCCAAAGGGAGAGGCGGGCTTCATCGTCAACGGCCGTCTGGCTCTTGCCGATATCCCGCTGGGCGGCAACGACGGCAAGCTGACCCTGGCAGTGTGGGCTCGCAACCTGCTCAACTCCCAGTTCCTGTTCTGGAAGTCCGGCAGCCCGCAAGGCGGCATCAGCGGCTTCTTCAACGACTTCCGCACCTATGGTGTGGAAGCCAATGTGCGCTTCTGATCATCGTCCCGGCCGTTTCGCGATGGGTTCATGACCATCGCACAGTGAAGGGGCTGCTTTCCTCTGTTTGAGGACGGAAGCGCAGCCGGGGTTGGAAATGCGTATCTCAGCTGGGCGAGCACGAGAACCAACGTGCTCGCCCAGCCTCGTTTAACTGACAGAAGCATCAATTTGTCCGGCGCGCTTCCGCGATTGGACGGGCTCTACCTTCGACTGGCTAAAAATCAGCCAATCCGCCGTCCAGTATCGCCGTCTTGTCGAATTGGGGGTCGATGGCCGTCTAGAGCTTTTCCAAACAGCCGCACAGGCTGCGGATCCCGCAAGCGCCGTCAGGATCCAGACAAAATCCACTTTTATCGCAGCCGCGGCTGGAAGCGACCCTTTCAAACGCGTGACGCGTGCGCAATCGGCACTTGGCCAGCGCTCTTGCTGGCATCAGGCAGGACACGATCACGCCTGAACAGCAGCCCTGCGTTCACGTTACTTGTTCTGCCGTCACACCGTTCACCAGTGTTCGATCAGGGCTTGGCGCGGGCACGAAAAACCCGTGCCGGCTGTATGCCGACACGGGCTCTTCATCTGGCTCTGCAACCCGCGGCGCGCGGCCCGAAAGCCGCCCGCCGTGGTTGCAACCGAGCTCACATCTTGAAGCGCAGGCCCACGCGATAGCTGCGGCCCAGCAGGTCATAGACCGGCGAGACGCCGAACGACGTGCCGTTGCTCGGAACCGGTGGCGGGTCCTTGTCGAAAAGATTCTCGACCACGGCGAACAGCGTCACCGTGCGGCCGCCAACCTTGACATCGACGTTCTGCGCCAGTTCCCAATACCACACGGCCGGGATGTCGTTGAACGCGGGATCGATGCCGTTGCGCTCGGTGGGGCGCAGGTTGTTGACAACGCCCGGGCCAAGGTAACGCGCGGTCACTGTGGTACGGCTGGGGCCGACCGAATAGGTGGCCGAGGCAAAACCGCGCCATTTCAGGCTGGTGGGCGTGCCCAGATCGGGCGGGGTGGTGTCGCCTGGCAGGGCGGTGCGGTCAGCCAGACGCTGCGAAGCCAGTACACGCAGGTTGAGCGAGCCCGGCAGCTTGTCCGAGATGTTGCTCAGGTTGGTGCGGTAGCTGATTTCGTAGTCGATGCCTTCCACTTCGACGTTCTGGGCGTTGATGGCCCCCGTGAGCAGGGTGGCACCAGTGAGACCGGTGCTGCCGGCAACCGGCACGATCGACTGGCACGCCGACGGGCTGGCCGGGCGGTTGAAGCCATAGCACAGGTCGAGCAGCAGCTGACCGCCGACACCGAACAGCGCATCCTTGATGTCGATCTTGTACCAATCAACCGTTGCGGTCAGGCCCGGCGCCCAGCTCGGCTGATACACGCCGCCCACCGTCCAGGTATCAGCGATTTCCGGCGTCAGGTTGGGGTTGCCGCCGCTGAGCGTCACGAACTGCACCAGCGGGCTGTTTGGCAGGCTGCGATCCAGGAACTGGTTTACGAACTGGCTTTGCGGCGCGAACAGATCGTTCAGGTTGGGCGCGCGAATGTCACGCGACCGGGTGGCGCGCAGACGCAGATCGCCAAAGCGATAGGCACCGCCCACCTTCCACGTCGTCACTGCACCACTGGTCGAATAATCGGTGCGGCGAACGGCACCGTTCAGTTCGAAATCGCCAACCGCCGAATCCTTCAGCAGCGGCAACAGCACTTCGCCGAACACTTCCTTCACGTTGTAACCGGCGGCGCCAGGCTGCGGGTTGCCGACGAACCAGCGGCGGGCCTGCGAGGTGGCATCCGACGTGGCACGGAAGGATTCTTCGCGATATTCAAAGCCGGCCGCGAACGACACAGGGCCAGCCCAGGTGGAGAAGGGGCTGTACTGGGCATCGATGGCATAGACGTCGAGCGCGATGTCGAGGTCTTGCCGGGTGCGAAGACCGTCGCTTTCGCCCGTCACCCACGCCGTGGCACCCGCTCCCAACGAGCCTTCGCCGAACAGGTTCAGCGGCAAGCAGCCGTTGGTCGGGTTGGCGATCGTGGAACGGCACACCGCCGCGCCAACGGCCGTGCCGGCGATGCCGCCAACGGCCGGGTTGCCCGTCACGTCCACCGCCTGGTTGAAGCGATCGATGATCACGTTGTTGTCACGCGTGTACCAGACGTTGCTGCGGCCGCGCTGGAAATAGGCGCGCCACTTTCCGCTGTCGGCGAACGAGCCTTCCAGGGCGAACAACAGGCGGTTCTGGCGGCGGTTGTAGCCGGCTTCACCGATGTTCTCGCCGGGACGGTTGACCAGATCATAGAACAAGCGGTTCATGCGGAACGAGGTGAGGCCATTGGCATCCATGGCGGTGCGGATACCCAATGGGATGAACGGGTTGTCGCGCTGAACCGTGATCGCACTGGTCGCGCCGGCGCCCTGACGGTTGTAAACGGCCGACCAGTTGATCGTGTCGTTGCCCGCATAAGTGGCTTCGAAGATTGCCTTGACGTTGTCGGTCACTTCATAGCTGAGGCGGCTGTAGACGCTCCAGTTCGACACGTCGGGCAGGATGGCACCGCGGCCCGAAATCGGCTCCACAGTGCCCCCGGCCTGCACGCTGCCCGCGGTCAGGTTCGGTATGCCGAAGATGAACTGCCCAATGCCGCCGCCAGGCAGGAAGCTGGTGCCCGCCAGCGGGCCACCGACGATCACGCCGCCGGGCGTGCTGGTCAGGCCGGCATCCGTGCGCACGATCTGGCCGGGCTGGCCATTGGTGGCGGTCCAGTTCGGGTTCTGGATCAGGCGCAGGCCCGGCTGGAACCAGTCGCGCTGGTTTTCCAGCATGGACACGCGTTCGCCCTGAATGAAGTTGCCGCTCACCAGCACGTGGCCGCGGCCACCGCCGAACGACGCGCCATAGGCCAGATCGCCGCTGATCAGCCGGCCGTCGCTGCGATCGGTCTGGTTGTAGTTGATCGAGCCCTTCAGGCCCTTGAATTCGGTATCGAGGATGAAGTTCACCACGCCGGCGACGGCATCCGAACCATAGGCGGCAGAGGCACCGCCGGTGACCACGTCAACGCGCTTGACCAGGTTCTGCGGCAGCATGTTGACGTCAACGGCAGGCTGCAGGCCCGAACCGACAACGCGGCGGCCGTCGAGCAGCACCAGCGTGCGGTTGATGCCCAGGCCGCGGGCATTGATCTGGTTGGCGCCGCCGTTGGCGTTGGCAAACAGCGTGGTGGCACGCGGCGACTGGCCCTGTCCGATCGCCGGCAGCTGGTTGACGTAATCGGCGATATTGACCGGGTTGCGCTGGATGATGTCTTCCATGGTCACAACGGTGGTGGGCACCGGCGCGCTGGAGCCGTCACGCACGATGCGCGAACCGGTCACGACCATTTCGCCAGCGGCCTTTTCTTCGGCGGCATCGGCGGCAACAATCGGTGCGCTGGCCTGCTGTGCCGCTGTTGGCATGGCCGCCAACCCGGCTGCCAGTGCCACCAACGAACTATAACCCAGGCCCGAATGACCCCGCGGATAAAACATGGTGTTGACCCCTGGTTGCCGGCAACAGGCCGGAGCTGCCCGCGCCCTGACCCGGAACGGAGTTCGTCCAAAGCTCCGGTCTCACAACTGTAACAATTAGACAAACTGCCAGTGTGGTCGGTTGCCGCAGCCTCCATGGCTGACGGTGACCGCTTCGCGCTGCCGCCGGAATGAGATGGGTTAACCAAACGGCAATAACTGCTAGCGCACCACGCGGCAGTCGATGACCCGTGACAACTGGCTGCTCATGCCGCCCTGACAATGGCGCTTGTGTCCGCCACCGATGGCGCGACCACCGGGATCAACGTGCTGGCCGGCGAACAGGCTTGGCTCGTCAGTTGAGGCTGGCGCCCTTTCAGACAATGCAGATTATCAGCGCTTCTCCATCGGGAGGCCCAGTGGCGTCGGCCCGCCGCTGGCCCAGTCCAGCAGTTCCACCATGTGGACGGTGTGCAGTTCGGGCCGGGCGATCTGGCCGATGCAGCCAATGTTGCTGCTGGCCACGATGTGGGCGCCGGTGGCGGCCAGCGCGGCCTGCTTGCGGGCCTTCAGTGTGGCCGACATTTCAGGCTGCAAGATCGCATAGCTGCCGGCCGATCCGCAGCAAATATGGGCTTCGGCCGGGTCGCGCACATCGAAGCCGGCGGCCACCAGCAACTGGCGCGGCGCAGCCTTCACCCGCTGGCCGTGCTGCAGGGAACAGGCGCTGTGCCAGGCCACGGGCAAGCCCGGCGCGATTTGCGATGGCAGCGGCGGCAGCAGGGCCAGATGTTCGGAAATGTCGCGGGCCTGTGCGGCAACGGCGGCGGCACGGTCGGCCATGGCAGGATCATCGGCAAACAGCGCCGCATAATCCTTGATCACCGTGCCGCAACCCGATGCAGTGATGATGATGGCATCAACAGCGCCGGCCGCTTCCCAGGCTTCGATGTTGGCGCGGGCATGGGCGGCAGCAGCGGCCTCGCGGCCGAGGTGATGATCGATCGCACCGCAGCAGGCCGATTGCCTTGTGATCACCACTTCCACCCCGTGGCGGGCGAGCAGGCGCAGCGCGGCATCGTCGATAGCCGGGCGCAACACCGGCTGCACGCAGCCCAGGTGCAGGATCACTCGGCCGGTGGGTTCGCCGGACGGAACCAGCGGAGCCCGGCGTTCGGCCAGGCCCGCTGCCGGCACGGCATCCGGCACCATCGCCAGCATGGCCGCCAGGCGGGCGGGCAACAGGGGCGCGAGGCCGCGCACCAGTCGGCCAGCGCGCAACAAGGCGCGGAACAGGCCGCGCCGGGTGAGCACCGCCGGCAGCAGGGCACGCAGCAGTCGATCAGGCAGCGGCCGGCGATGGGTGGTTTCGATATGGGCGCGGGCGGCATCAACC
>JAIXQM010000022.1 GCA_027485735.1 Sphingomonadales bacterium
AAACTCAAGCCCGATGGCGCGCTGATCGTCTCCACCCCGCAGGATCTCGCCCTCATCGATGCCCGCCGCGCCGTCGCCATGTTCGGCGAAGTGAATGTGCGCGTGCTCGGCGTGGTCGAAAACATGGCCGGTTACTGCTGCCCCAACTGCGGCCATGTCTCCGATCCGTTCGGCCACGGCGGCGCGGAAAGGGAAGCCGAAGCGATGGGCGTGCCTTTCCTCGGTCGCATCCCCCTGCAGATGGCGGTGCGCACCGCCTCCGAAACCGCCCAGCCGGTGAGCGGCGAGCCGGCCGCCATCTTCGACGAAATCGCCCGCGGCGTGATCGTCACAGTCGGGCTGTAACGCCATGCCGCTCACCGCCGACGCCGACATCGCCCGCCTGCTGGAGCAGACCCGCACGATTGCGCTCGTCGGCGCCAGCGACCGCCCCGACCGCGCCGCGTTTGAGGTGATGGGGATGCTGCTCGCCCATGGCTACCACGTGATCCCCGTCAACCCGCAGCTCGCCGGACAGGTGATCCACGGCCAGGCGGTTGTGGCCACCCTCGCCGACGTCGCCGAACCCATCGACATGGTCGACGTGTTCCGCCGCAGCGAGTTTGTTTCCGGCGTGGTGGACGAGGCCATCGCGGTGGGTGCGCGCGCCGTCTGGACGCAACTTGGCGTCGTCGACCCTGTGGCCGCCGCCCGCGCTGAAGCCGCCGGGCTGGATGTGGTGATGGATCGCTGCCCAAAGATCGAGATTCGCCGCCTTGGGTTGAGGAAGAAGTAAGCGGGCCTCCGGCGGGCAGGGCCTGAGGCCCTGCACCCGCTTTCATTTTTGGGCGGCCCTGGTGAAAGGCGCTCTGCCACCTGTCGCATTTGCAACTGGCCCCCGCTCCCACAGCAGCGCAAACAGCCACCAACAACAGGGGACCCAAACATGCGCACCACCCTCATCGCCGCCCTCCTCCTCGCCAGCCCGGCAGCCGCCGAAACCATCGCCATAAAGGCCGGCCACGTCATCACCGATGCCGCCAAGCCGGCGCTCGGCCCAAGCACGATCATCGTCACCGATGGCCGCATCACCGCCATCAACCCGGCCAGCGCGCCCATCCCGCCCGGCGCGCGGGTCATCGACCAGTCCAGCCGCACCCTCAGCCCCGGCCTGATCGATAGCCACGTTCACCTCACCGGCGATCCAGGCACGCCGTTCTGGCGCGAAGCCATCGATAGCGCCGAACTCGCGGTGGCCTATGGCCTGAAGAACGCCCGCATCACGGCAAAGGCCGGGTTCACCACCGTGCGCGATCTGGGCAGCGCGCGGCTTTCGGGTTTCGCCGTGCGTGATGCCATCAACAGCGGCATGTTCCCCGGCCCGCGCGTGCTGGCGGCTGGGGCGGCGCTCTCCATCGTCGGCGGCCATGGCGACGTGTCCGGCTTTGCGCCAGTGGTGAATGATGCGCTCGATCAGGGCAACACCTGCACCGGCGCAGTGGAGTGCGCCGCCCGCGTGCGCGAAGCCAGCCAGCGCGGCGCCGACGTCATCAAGTTCACCGCCACCGGCGGCGTGCTCAGCCAGCAGGGCCGCGGTCTGGACCAGCATTTCACCGATGATGAAATGCGCGCCATCGTGACGACCGCGCACAGCCTGGGCCTGAAGGTTGCCGCCCACGCCCACGGCCCGCGCGGCATCGAAGCGGCGGCGCGCGCCGGAGTCGATTCGGTCGAACACGGCAGCTTCACCGATGAAGCCGGGGCCAAGGCCCTCGCCGCAAACAAGGGCTGGCTGGTGCCCACCCTGCTGCCCTTCCGCACCACCGCCGAACGCCTCGGCAGCGGCGCCTATACGCCGGTCGTCGAAGCCAAGGTGCGCGCCATCCTGGAACGCCGCGGCAAACAGATCATCGCCGCCCGCGCCGCCGGTGCCCGCATCGCCTTTGGCACCGATGCCGGCGTGTTCGAACATGGCCGCAACGGCCAGGAAGCCAGCGACATGGTGGAATTCGGCGGCATGACGGCGCGTGAAGTGCTGATCAGCGCCACCACCGGGGCGGCCGAACTGCTCGGGCTCTCTGCCGAAACCGGCACGCTCGAACCCGGCAAGGCCGCCGACATCATCGCGACGGATGGCGACCCGACCGCGGATGCGAAACAGCTGGCGCAGGTGAAATGGGTGATGGCGCGCGGGAAGGTGATTGACTGATTCGCCAACCGTCTTATTGCAGCAATACGCTTGATCTTCCGGAGCTTTTCCATGCGCGCTTTTCTTCTGCTTGCCGCCAGCCTGATCGCGATTGTGCCCGCGGCCGCACAAACCACCATGGCGCCAGCCGCCGGCACCGGTACGGCACAGGCCGGCACCCAAACGCCAGCCGCCGCCCTCAGCGCGCTGTTTGCTGCCAGCGATGCCGACAGTCTGAAACGCAATCCGCTCTATGGCCTGTTCCGCGGTGATACCAGCCGTGCCGACCAGTTGGGCGAAATGATCACCGACGCGGCTTTTGCTGCCGAAAAGCGCGCCGCGGAGTCCGAATTGGGGGCCTTGGCTGCCATCGACCGCAGCGCCCTCACTGCGGTCGAGCAAGTGAGTTACGACACGTTCAAGTGGCAACGCGAAACCGATCTTGCCGGCGTGCAGCCCGACCTGCTCGCCGCCAATCTGCCGCGTCCGATCGATCACTTCTTCGGCTTCCACTCGTTTCTAGCGGAACTCCAATCCGGCGAAAGTGCAGCGCCCTTCAAGTCATTGAAAGATTACGAAGATGCGCTGAAGCGCCATGACCAGTTCGCGCTGCTGCTCGATCTTTCGATCCTGCGGTTCCGCCAGGGCATGAAGACCGGCGTGGTGCAGCCCAAGCTGGTGGTGAACAACATCATCGACCAGCTGAACAACCTCACCACCGGCGGCACAGACGCTTCCATCATGATGAAACCGGTGCAGAAATTCCCTAACGATATCAGTGCTGCAGACCAGGCCCGCCTGAAGACCGCCTATGCTAAGGCGGTAGGCGAACGGGTCAATCCGGCGCTCCTGCGCCTACGCGATTTCCTGAAAGTCGAATATCTGCCGGTCGCCCGCGAAGCGCCCGGCCTAGGCACCATGCCGGGCGGACCGGCGCTTTATCGCTATCTGGTCGCCGCCAACACCACGACCAGCCTCACTCCCGACGAGATCCACAACATTGGCCTGTCCGAAGTTACCCGCATTCTCAAGGGGATGGACGAGGTGCAGGCCCGCGTTGGCTTCAAGGGCGACCGCGCCGCCTTCTTCACCCACCTGCGCACTGATCCGCGCTTCAAGTTCGCCTCCGCCACAGCCATGGGGGATGCCTTTCGCGATACGGGCAAGAGCGTCGATGCGGTGATCGGCCAGCTGTTTGATACGCTGCCGAAATCGCCGCTGGAGATCCGCCCGGTCCCGCCGCACCGGGAAAAGACCGATGCCGGCGGCAGTTATCAGGGCGGCACGCCCGACGGTAGCCGCCCCGGCATCTTCTATTACAACAGCTATGATCTGCCTTCGCGCAGCAACTATGGTGTGGAAACGCTCTTCCTGCACGAAGCCGTGCCAGGCCATCACTTCCAGGTGAGCTTGGCGCAGGAGAATGAGAAATTGCCCGCTTTCCAGCGCTTTGGCGGCAACACCGCCTTTGCCGAAGGCTGGGGCCTCTATGCCGAAAGCCTGGGGCCGGAACTGGGCATGTTCAAGGACCCCTATCAGCTGCAGGGCCGATATGAAGACGAGATGCTGCGCGCCCTGCGGCTCGTTGTTGATACCGGCATCCATTCAAAGGGTTGGGGCCGCGATCAGTCGATCGACTATATGCTGGCCAACAGCAGCATGAGCCGCACCGATGCCACCGCCGAAGTTGAGCGCTATATCGCCATCCCCGGCCAAGCGCTGGCCTACAAGATCGGCCAGCTCACCATCAGCCGCCTGCGGGCGAAGGCTGAAAAGGCACTTGGATCAAACTTCAACATCAAGCACTTCCACCGCGAAGTGCTGATGACGGGCGCCCTGCCAATGGCGGTGCTGGAGGCCAAGATCGACAGGTGGATTGCCAGCGGCGGCAAGTGAGTCAGGCCTTCACCAGCCCCTTTTCGATCAGGCTGTGGGCGCAATCGAGGATGGTCGTCGCCTCGTCGCGGGTCTTCCAGCCCAGCCGCTCCAGCGCGTGCGCGGCGCTGGCTTCGCGGCGGCGACCAAGTTCGGGCACCACCATCTTCACCGTCGCATCGAAATTGGCGAGCAATTTCAACAGAAAATTCGGCAATCCGCGCGTCGGCACCCGTCGCGCCTGATGGCCGAACCCGGCTTTCAGCACGTCCGCCACCTCGCGCATCCACATGAACTTGCCTTGCGCGATGAAGCGCTCACCATCCAGCCCCGGCGTCACCATCGCCAGTACATGCAAGGCGGCGACATCGCGCACATCAACGACACCAAAACCCAGCCGCGGCAGGCCAGGCAACGCCCCGTCGAGCAACTTCTTCACCACTTCCAGGCTGGTCGAAAAATCGGCGCCAAGCACAGGGCCGAGCACGGCAGCGGGGTTGATGGACACATACTCCATCCCCTGCCCATTGGCCGCCATCCACTCCCGCGCCGCGCGTTCAGCGAGCGTCTTTGACTTGATATAGGCGTATGATTCCAGGCTGTTGATGTTGGACCAATCGCTTTCCGTGAACGGCGTGCCGCGCTCACCATGGCCATAGGCGATTGCGGCCATACTGCTGGTCATCACCACACGCTTCACGCCGGCAGCATGGGCGAAACGCAGCGCACGCAAGGCGCCTTCGCGGGCCGGGACGATCAGTTCATCGGGATCCCTCGGCTCGCCAGCCGGGATCGGCGAAGCGATGTGTTGAACGAAGGCAATGCCATCCATCGCCTCGGCCCAGCCGGCGTCGCTCATCAGATCGCAGGCCACCAGCTCCAGATCGGGCAGGCCCAGCGTGGCGCGCACTTCGCCAGCGCGGGCCAGATTGCGGATGGTGCCGCGCACTGCCCAGCCGTCGGCCACCAGCGCCTTGATGATGAAACCGGCGATATAACCCGATGCGCCGGTCACCAACACCTTGCCCGTTGCCATATCACCCTCCCGCTGCTGTCAGGATGGCATGGTGGTGGGCAAGTGCCGGCTTGGCAAGCGCGTCGGTGAGGGCCATGAAGCAGGCGTGCAACCCCGCAATCCCTTTGCCGGCCTTGGCGCCACATCGCTGCCGCGCCGTGAATTCGCCGTGGTCTTTGCCGCGTTGCTCACTGTGGCCGCTGGCAATACGGCGCTGCAAACCGTTCTGCCCGCCATCGCGCGTGTGATCCATCTGCCCGACATGCTGGTGGCGGTGATCTTCTCCTTCTCTGCCCTGCTGTGGACGGTCAGCGCGCCCTATTGGGCGCGGCAGAGCGACATCCGCGGCCGGCGGCGGCTGATGCTGGTCGGCTCGCTGGGCTTCATGGTGTCGATGACCGGCTGCGGCATTGCCATCTATGCCGGGCTCAACGGCTGGCTGGCGCCGATCGCCACCTTCGCGCTGTTCGCCAGCCTGCGCAGCTTGTTCGGCATATTCGGATCGGCGGCCAACCCTGCGGCACAGGCCTATGTCGCAGGGCGCACCAACGAACAGGATCGCACCGCCGCACTGTCCAGCCTGTCATCCGCGTTCGGGTTGGGCACCATCATCGGGCCAGCGGTGGCGCCCTTGTTCATCCTGGCCCCATTGGGGCTTTCGGGGCCAATGTTCGCTTTTGCCGCCATTGCCGCCGTGGTGATGGCCGCAGTGGCACGAGTGCTGCCTGATGATGATCCGACCCATCGGCCTGGCCAGGCCCAAATGGGCAGCGGCGCACCATCGTCGGAGCCCAATCTGGCCGGAGCCACCACCGGCGCCAGCGTGAGCGCCGCCGCCGCCGGCCGGCCCAAGCGACTGAGCGTGAAAGACAATCGAATTGCGCCCTTCATGATATTTGGCTTTGTGTCAGGCTCCATCCAGGCCGCCACCGGCCAGGCGCTGGGCTTTCTGGTGATCGACACGCTGGGCGGTGACGCGCTTGATTCACAGCGGTCGATCGCGCTGATCTTCATGGCGGGTGCGTTTTCAACCTTGCTGGCGCAGTGGGTGCTGATCCCGCAGCTGCGGCTAACCCCGCCGGCGCTGATGCGCTGGGGCACGTTGCTGGCTGCTGTCGGCACGGCAGGCATCGCCGTATCGGGCAGCCTGTATGCGCTGGTGCTGGCCTTTGCGCTGATGAGCATGGGCTATGGCCTGGCGCGGCCGGGTTTCACGGCTGGGGCCAGTCTTGCCGTTTCCCGCGCAGAACAGGGCGGCGTTGCGGGCGCGGTAACCTCGGTCAACGGCAGCTGCTTCATCGTGGCGCCGGCGATCGGCATCGGGCTCTATCAGATCGGCCCGTCGGTTACCTACTGGCTTGGAGCGGCGGCGCTGGTGGCGCTGGCGGTCTATGCTTTCACCCAGCCTGCCCTAGGCCGCGAACCCGGCGAATTTCACGAGGATTAACTAGCGCGATTGCAACAGGGCGATCCGGTTGCCCTCACTGTCTTCGAGCTCGGCCACCCAGCCATTGGAACCGATGTCCTTCTTTGCATAAAGGGTGCGGCCACCGACAGCATTGGCGCGGGTCAGCACGGCATCAACATCGGTTACGCGAAAATAAAGGATCGGTCCGGCCTTGCCCGGCACGTAAACATCGCCTTTGACAAGCGCTCCTTCCGGGCCATCTGTGCCAGGAAACATCGCCATGTCGTAGCCATCAACCCGGTCCCGGCTCAGCGGCTTGCCGAACACTGCTTCGTAAAAGCGCATCGCTCGGTCCAGATTACTGACCGGAATCTCGAACCACGCGATCAGCGAGGCATCAGTGGCAGCCACAGGAGCCGCCACCAACAGGGCCAGCGCAATCGCCAGCCACCTCACGCGCCAGCTGGTGCCTCACCCAGACCGGTGCCGCGACGGCCGGCCTTGGGAATGGCAGACGAGCCAGACGAAGGCCGCGCCACTGGGGTGGTGGTGGCGCTGCCGCGATCGACGGTGCCGCCGTCCATGACCTTCTTGATCTCGTCACCGGTCAGCGTCTCATACTCCAGCAGGGCGCCGGCGATGGCGTGCAGCTGGTCGATATTGTCGGTCAGCACCTGCTTGGCACGATCATAGCCGGTGGTGACGATGGCGCGCACTTCGCTATCGATCATCTGCGCGGTTTCTTCCGACATGTTCTGCGCCTTGGTCACGCTGTGGCCGAGGAACACTTCTTCCTGGTTCTCGACATATTTCAGCGGGCCCAACTTATCGGACATGCCCCACTGAGTCGCCATCGAGCGCGCCAGATCGGTGGCATAGCTGATGTCCGACGAGGCGCCGGAGCTGACCTTGTCATAGCCGAAGATCACTTCTTCCGCGACACGGCCACCCATGGCCACGGCCAGGTTGGCGTACATCTTGTCCCGGTGATAGCTGTATTGGTCACGTTCCGGCAGGCGCATCACCATGCCGAGCGCGCGGCCGCGCGGGATGATGGTGGCCTTGTGAATTGGGTCAGACGCCTGCTCGTGCAGCGAGACGAGCGCGTGGCCAGCCTCGTGATAGGCGGTCATCTTCTTCTCGTCCTCGGTCATCGCCATGGTCTTGCGCTCGGTGCCCATCAGCACCTTGTCCTTGGCGTCTTCGAATTCGCGCATGGAAACCAGCCGCTTGCCGCGGCGGGCGGCCAGCAGCGCGGCTTCGTTGACCAGGTTAGCCAGATCAGCACCGGCAAAACCCGGGGTGCCGCGCGCAATTGTGCGGGCGTTCACGTCGGGTGCCAGCGGCACCTTCTTCATGTGGACGGCCAAAATCTTTTCGCGCCCGTCGATATCGGGGCGGCCAACCACCACCTGGCGGTCGAAACGGCCGGGGCGGAGCAGCGCGGGATCGAGCACGTCGGGCCGGTTAGTGGCAGCGATGATGATGATGCCTTCATTGGCATCGAAACCGTCCATCTCCACCAGCAACTGGTTCAGCGTCTGCTCGCGTTCATCATTGCCACCACCCAAGCCAGCGCCGCGGCTGCGGCCCACGGCGTCGATTTCATCGATAAAGATGATGCACGGTGCCGACTTCTTGCCCTGTTCGAACATGTCGCGGACACGGCTGGCGCCGACACCGACGAACATTTCAACGAAATCGGAGCCGGAGATGGAGAAGAACGGCACATTGGCTTCGCCGGCAATGGCGCGGGCGAGCAGCGTCTTGCCGGTGCCGGGCGGGCCAACGAGCAACGCGCCCTTCGGAATCTTGCCACCCAGTCGGCTGAAACGGCCCGGATCCTTCAGGAAATCAACGATTTCCTGCAGTTCCTCGCGGGCTTCGTCGATGCCGGCCACGTCGTCAAAGGTCACGCGGCCTTCCTTCTGCACCAGCAGCTTGGCGCGGGATTTGCCGAAACCCATGGCGCCACGGCCAGCACCATTCTGCATCTGGCGCATGACGAAGATCCAGATGCCAATCATCAGGATGAAGGGCAGCATGTTGAAGAACAGCTGCGCGATCACCGAACGGCTTTCTTCCGGGCGGGCATCAAACCGCACGCCCTTGGTGCGCAGACGCTCGATCAACTGGGTGTCGCCGGGGTTGAAGGTGCGGAACTCCTCGTCACCGCTGGTGCGGCCGATGATTTCCTCGCCGCGGATCTCCACCGATTTCACAGCGCCATCATCCACGCGCGCCAGGAAATCCGAATAGGCCAGCGTGTCACCGCTGCGCGAAGAGCCGGTGCCCTGCATCACGTTCACTGCCACGGCGAGGCCCAGCAGGATGACGATCCACAACCCCAGATTCTTCATCCAGGGGTTGGGCGGACGCTTGTTGGGGCCTTCGGACATGGACAGTTCCTGATCAGATACACACGGCGATACTAGCGATCACACGCACAACCCAAGATAAGGTGGAATGGTGGGGTTGCAATCCGCCTGTGCTGTTCTGCCCCGTTTCAGGCGGCGTTTTGTGGCTTTTTGCCGCCCGTCTGTGGCGGCCGGGTGACGGAAAGTTGCCAGATTGTGCCGGGACGCGCGACGATGCCGGCCAGCGTGCCGGTTGCTCCGGCCCCGAGTCGCGCGGCCAGCCGGGCGATCTCGCTGCCCCGCGCCGGCCGCCCGGCCAGCGTTTCCACCGCGCTTGCCAGCAGCCGTTGCACCAGCGCTGCCGGCAATCCGCCGGCATCAACCAGCAACCGGCCATCGGCTTCCTGAACCCGCCCGGCCCAGGCCAGATCGGCGGCCCAGGCAAGCGCTTCGGCGTCGGCAGCCAGGTGCGCCGCACTGGCCGCCAGGGCAGCTGCATCCAGCGCCGGCGTGGCCGCCAGCAAGGCCCGCATGGCCGTGCGATCATGGCGGAGATCGCGGTTGCTGGGATCATCCACTTGCCGCCAGCCATCGGCGGCGGCAAGCGCCGCCAGATCGGCCTTGCGGACCGCCAGCAGCGGCCGCACCAGCATCACGCCGGGCTGCAATCGCCGGGCCGGTCGGATCGCGGCCAGACCATCACTGCCGCTGGCGCGGTTCAGGCGCATCAGCAGCGTTTCGGCCTGGTCGTCGGCGTGATGGGCGGTGAGCAGCAGGCCGTAGCCGTGGGCGGCGCACCAATCGCCCATAAGGGCATAGCGGGCGGCGCGGGCGCGGGCCTGGATATTGCTGGTGAAATCCCCGCCTTCACGCACCAGCGTCACATGCGGCAAGCCGCGGGCGGCGCACTGAGCGGCAACGCTGGCGGCTTCTGCGGCCGCCTCGGACCGCAGGCGGTGATCAACGGTGAGCGCCGTCACCCGGCCGGGAAAGGCCGCAGCGGCCAGCGACAGCAGCGCCAGGCTGTCAGGCCCGCCCGAAGTCGCCACGGCAATGCGTTCATCAGCGGCCACCGGGCGGCCCAGCGCCGCCGCAATCAGTGCGGCCAGATCAGGCCGCACGTTTGGCCCGCTCACGCAGTGCACTTGGCTTTCGTGCGCTGGCGCCCGGCGTCGGCCTTCTGCGTATCGGTCAACTTGGCTCCATAGACCGATTCAAGCTCGCCCAGCACCTGGCAGGCGTCCTTGGGCTTGGTCATCGCGTTCAGGGCGCCAGCCAGCGCGATCAACGCATCAGGGGCCGGCGTCGAACGCGGCGCCGACTGATAGACATCAAGAAAGGCCTTGGCCGCCTGCGGATATTGGGTGCGCGCGGCAAAGCTGCGGCCCAGCCAGTATTTGGCCTGCGGCACGCGGATGGATTTCGGCCAATCGGCGATGAACTGGCTCATCGCCGTTTCAACGCCCAGCCAATCGCGAGCTGTCACCTTGGGATAGGCGGCGGTCCAGGCCGCCGCGTCAGTGGCGGGCTTGGCGGCGGGTACAGCCGGCTTGGCGGGCGCCGGTGCGGGCGTTGCAGCAGAAGGGGCAGGCAGCTTGCCTGGCACCGCGGCGGGATCGGCGGCGGGGGCCGGCGGCGCACCACCAGGATTCTCCAGCGCGTTCAGCCGGAACTCGGCATCGCCCTTCAATCGGCGCTGACCGTCTTCCAATTGGCGCAATTTATATTCCATCGCCTCGATCTGGCCGGTCATCGTTTTCAACTGGCCTTCCAGCGCGTCCACCCGGCCGGTCAGATCGGCAATCGGCGTGGTGGCGGGCGGCGTTTCCGGCGCAGGCGCGGGCGTTGCGGCCTGAGCGGGGATTTCCGGTTCGAAGAATCGCGCGTTGCCGCCGGGAAAAACCTTGCGCTGCACCGCGCGCATTTCCGATTCGAGCGTACCCACCCGGCGATCGAGCTTGCCAACATCCACCGCCTGTGCCGCGAGAGGGGTGGGCAGCAGCACGGCGGCAAGCAGAACAGGCACGAAACGGCTCACAAACAGGCTCCCGAAACTCAACGTGGCGCCGGTTGTGGCGCAGCCTGACTTGCCGAACCCTGAACAGGCGCAGCGGCAGCAGCGGACCCGGCAAAGCGTTCCGCCAGGGCCGGCGCGGTCAGCACCACGCCATCAACGGTTTCGACCGACCCGCCCAGCGGTGGCAGCTTGACGCCGGCCACGCTCACCTCGATCTCGCCGGCGCGACCCGCGCGCAGGACGAGGGGACCATTGTCCTCCGGCACCTTGTAGATGCTGCCGGCAACCATCAGGCCCTGAAATGCCTTGCGGCCGGTGATGCGGCTGTAGATTTTCACCCACACGTCCGTTCGCGCGGTCAACGTCACCGGGCCACTGGTTGGGATGATGGCGGGCGTCGCAGCTGCGGCACTGGCGCCCGGCGCAGCAGCAGCCGGGGCGAGCGCCGGAGCGGAGGCTGCTGCAGTGGCCGTGTCTATCGCTGCCGGGGCCGGGGCTGCCACTTGCGGAGCGCTTGGCGCCGGATCGAGCACGCCGCTGCCATAAAGGCCGAGACCGCCGATCACGAGCACCAGCACAGCCAACCCGGCCAAGGCCAGACCCTGCGACGGCAATCGGGATTCATCCAGCGGTTCCAGGCTGGGCGCGGATGGCACATGCGGGGTCAGTCGGGTTTCGACGCGGAATTGGGCGCCGACGCTTTCAGGATTGAGCCCGACGCTGCGCGCAAAGGTCTTCACGAAACCCAACGCGTAAGGCAGCGCCGGCAGCGCTTCATGATCATCGGCTTCGATGGCCATCAGGTGGCGCAGGGGCACGCGGGTTTCGCGGGCCAGATCGGCCAGTTCGCGGCCAGCGGCAGCGCGAGCTTCGGCCAGCAGGGCACCAACCGTCAGGCCCCGATAGGCACCTTGCGGATATCCAGCATTTCCCTGTTCGTCTTCGACCATCCGGGCGAGCCCCAAGCTTTGACACGGACATGGCCATTGTCATCGTCTGGAGTCAATCATTTGCAGGCGGTTTCGCCGGTTATTGCGGCAGTGCAGCACCCCCGGGAGACCCTTGACTTGCCCTTGCGGCGGGCTTGCCCTATGGGCGCAGCCGATATGGCCGGCGCAATGCTGGCGATTTTGCCCGCCCAGCCCCTGCCCATCTGATCCGGAAGTACCGCATGTCCACCCGCAACATCGCGATCATCGCGCACGTCGACCATGGCAAGACCACCTTGGTCGACCAGCTGTTCCGCCAGTCCGGGACCTTCCGCGACAACCAGCGCGTGGCCGAACGCGCCATGGATTCCAATGACCTGGAAAAGGAACGCGGGATCACCATCCTGGCCAAGTGCACCAGCATCGAGTGGGCAGACGCTGACAACAATCCCTACCACATCAACATTGTCGACACCCCCGGACACGCCGATTTCGGCGGCGAGGTGGAGCGCATCCTGTCGATGGTCGATGGCGTGATTCTGCTGGTTGATGCCGCCGAAGGCCCGATGCCGCAAACCAAGTTCGTCTGCGGCAAGGCGCTGGCGCTGGGCCTGCGACCGATTGTCGTCGTCAACAAGATCGACCGTCCGGATGCGCGCGCATCTGAAGTGCTGGACGAAGTGTTCGATCTGTTCGTGACGCTGGAAGCCAACGACGACCAGCTCGATTTCCCCGTCCTTTATGCCTCCGGCCGCGGCGGTTATGCCGGGCCGACCGACGACGTGCGTTCTGGCGATCTGAAGCCGCTGTTCCAGAAGATCGTCGATCATGTACCGCCGCCGAGCGGCGATCCGGAAGCCCCGTTCCGCATGCTGGTTTCGCTGCTGGACCGCGACAATTTCCTGGGCCGCATCCTGACCGGCCGCATCATGTCGGGCACGCTGAAGGTCAACAGCCCGATCCACGCCTTGAACCCTGACAGCACGGTGGCCGAGATCGGCCGCGCCTCGAAAATCTTTGCCTTCCGTGGCCTCGAACGGGTTGCCGTCGATCAAGCCGTTGCCGGCGACATCATCGCGCTGGCTGGCCTGACCAAGGCCACCGTGGCCGATACCATCGCCGAGCAGAGCGTGAGCGAAGCCTTGGCCGCCCAGCCGATCGATCCGCCGACCCTGTCGATGACCTTCAGCGTGAACGACAGCCCCTATGCCGGCAAGGATGGCAGCAAGGTGACGAGCCGCATGATCGCTGATCGCCTGGCCCGCGAAGCCGAAGGCAATGTGGCGATCCGCATCACCGAACTGCCGTCGAAGGACGCATTCGAAGTGGCCGGCCGCGGCGAATTGCAACTGGGTGTGCTGATCGAAACCATGCGCCGCGAAGGTTTCGAACTGTCGATTTCGCGCCCGCGGGTGATCTTCGGCACCGACGAAGCTGGCAAGCGCACCGAACCCTATGAAACTGTCGTGATCGACGTGGACGAGGCCTATTCCGGCACGGTTGTCGAGAAGATGGCGATGCGCAAGTCCGAGATGACCGACATGCGCCCCAGCGGCGGCGGCAAGACCCGCCTGACCTTCTCGGCCCCGTCGCGCGGCCTGATCGGCTATCACGGCGAATTCCTGTCGGACACGCGCGGCACCGGCATCATGAACCGGCTGTTCGAGAAATATGGCCCGCACAAGGGCACGATCTCGGGCCGCGCCAACGGCGTGCTGATCTCCACCGAAAGCGGTGAAGCCGTGACCTATGCGCTGGGTTATCTGCAGCCGCGCGGCATATTGATGATCGGCCCTGGCGAATCGGTTTACCAAGGCATGGTGATCGGTGAGAACGCCCGCGAGGAAGACCTTGAGGTCAACCCGTTGAAGTCAAAGGCGCTCACCAACTTCCGTGCCAGCGGCAAGGATGATGCCATCCAGTTGAGCCCGCCCAAGAAGCTGACGCTGGAACAGGCCATCGCCTATATCGACGAGGATGAGCTGGTGGAGGTGACACCAAATCACATCCGCCTGCGCAAGATCCACCTCGATCCGAACGAGCGCAAGCGCGCCAGCCGAGCGCGTTCGGCGGGCTGACAGCCTATCCATTGGGAAAGGGTCGCAGCGGCGAGCAGTCGCTGCTGCGACAATGCAACGATTGTCTGGGGTCGCTGCAGCGCCTACCGGAGCCATCCCATTGTCCCCATTGGCCGCAGCGGGCCAGGCTGACACCGCGTTGGCACAGTCCTCGAGCTGGAGTTTTCCGCCATGAACGGTTCGATTTACGACGACGACAGCCCCATGGATGCGCCGGCGCCCGCCGATTTTGTCACCATTCCGCAGGCCGAAGCCGAAGACGCCATCCGCACGCTGATTCGCTGGACAGGTGATGATCCGACCCGCGAAGGCCTGCTCGACACGCCCAAGCGCGTCGCCAAGGCGTGGCGCGAGTACACCAAGGGTTATGCCGAAGATCCCGGCCTGCACCTGTCGCGCACCTTTGCCGAAGTGGGCGGCTATGATGAGATCGTGATCCTGCGCGACATCCCGTTCCAGTCGCATTGCGAGCATCATATGGCGCCGATCATCGGCAAGGGCCACATCGCCTATCTGCCGCGCAGCCGCGTGGTGGGCATTTCCAAGCTGGCGCGCGTGCTGCACGGCTTTGCCCGGCGCCTGCAGGTGCAGGAACGGCTCACGGCCGAAGTGGCTGATTGCATCCAGCAGCATCTTGATCCCGTTGGCGTTGCCGTGGTGATCGAAGCGACTCACGCCTGCATGTCCGCCCGCGGGGTGATGACGCCGGGCGTTGTGATGACCACCAGCCGCATGATGGGCACGTTCCGCAACGAACACAGCAGCCGCAGCGAAGTGTTGCGCCTGATGGGGAAGGGCTGAACTGGCGTAGGGGTTGGCCGCGCCTTGCGGATTCGGTCTGACAAGGCCAAGCTGGGACGATGATCACAACCCCCGTCTTGCTGCTCCTGCTCGCTGCCCAGACGGCGCCGCCGCCACCATCGCCGCCATCCAACAGCGGGACCGAGCAGGTGATCGGGCCGGACAAGGGCGGCGTGGATGATGCGCTGGGCCGCGCCGCCACCCGCCCTTTGCGCGACCTGAACGTGATGAAGCCCAAGATTGCGCCGGAGCTGGCAGTGATCATGGCCAATCCCTATGCGGTCAAATCGCTGCGCACGTGCCGGCAGCTGAATGCCGAAGTGAACCGCATGGCGGGGCTGGTTGGCCCCGACGTCGACGATCCGGCGCTGGTCGGGAAAAAGGGCCGCAGCCCGGCCGAGCAGTTGTTCGACAGTGCCGAAGGCATCACCGGCAGCCTGGTCCCCGGCCAGGGCATCATTCGGCAGATCACTGGCGCCAACAAGGCCGCACGCCAGGCCGCCGCTGCCCGGCTCGCCGGTCAGATCAGGCGCAGCTACATCAAGGGCATCATGAAGGCGCGCGGCTGCAGGCTGATACCGGCGCCGCCCGAGAAGCCTGCTCCCAAGAAGTAACCACCCGCCGATTTGCCCGAATCTGCCGCGGCCTGTATGGCGAGCGGCCTCTTTCACCTTGGAATGACCCGCAATGACGGCCGCCATGGCCCCGACCGAGACGACCGGATCCGGCCTGTCGGCGCTGCTGCGCCTTTCAGGGCCGGTTGTGGCATCGCGGCTGGGCATCATGGCAATGGGGCTGGTCGATACCATCGTGGTTGGCCGCTATAGCGCGGCGGAACTGGGTTATCACGCGTTGGCCTGGGCGGTGACCGGCGTGGTGCTGACCACCGCGCTTGGGCTGCTTTCCGGTGTGCAGGTGATGACCAGCCAGGCCATCGGTAAAGGCCGCGAAGCCGATACCGGGGCGATCCTGCGGCGCGGGCTGGCCTATGCCACGTGGATTTCGGTGGCGTGCGCGCTGTTCCTTGCCGTGACCGGCGGGCCGATGCTGGTGGCCTTCGATATGGCCCAGGGCCTGGCCGAAGGCGCGACCCTGGTATTGCAGGTGCAGGCGGTGTCGCTGGTGCCGATCATCGTTGCCGATGCCGGGCTGTTCTGGCTGGAAGCCCATGGCCGCGCCATTCCGGGCATGGTGGCGATGTGGCTGGCCAATATCGTCAATCTCATCGTCAATCTGTGGCTGGTGCCGGGGGACAATATGTTTGGCGTGCACGGGGCCGCGGCCAGCGCCTGGGCCACCTTTGCCAGCCGGCTGTTCCTGCTGGTGGTGCTGGCGGTCGTCATCCTGCGCTGGAGGCGCGCGCGGGAACTGGGCGTGCTGTCGCCGGCGCCGCGCGATCCCGTGGCAGCCCGAGCAATGCGCGCGGTCGGCTATGGCGCGGCGGTAAGCTACTTCATCGAAAGCCTGGCCTTTTCGGCGATGGCGGTGTTTGCCGGCTGGATCAGCGTCACGGCGGTGGCGATCTGGGCGGTGGTGATCAACGTGGCGGCAACAGTGTTCATGGTGCCGCTGGGGCTTTCGGTGGCGACATCGGTGCTGGTGGGCCGGGCCTATGGTGCGCGTGATCGGCGTGCCATGCTGGCTTCGGCCGGGCAGGGTTTCGGGGTGACAGCGGCGGTGCTGCTGATCGTGTCGCTGGGGGTGTGGTTGTTCCCCGAAGCCATTGCCGCGGCGTACTCCCGCGAAGCCGCCGTGGTGGCCGGCATCGCCAGCGCGATGATCCTTTCGAGCCTGTTCTTTGCTGCCGATGGCCTGCAGGTGGTGGCCGCGCAAGCACTGCGAGCAAGGTCAGACATCCGCGCGCCGGCGGTGATCCACATCTTTTCCTATGTGGTGGTGATGATGCCGCTGGCCTGGTGGTTGGGGGTGAAATCTGGCGGCGGTGTGGATGGGCTGATCTGGGCGATCGTCATCGCCAGCGCCTTGTCGGCCGTGTTGCTGTGGGGGCGGTTCGTGGCCCTGGGCCGCGCGCCGCTCACGCCGCCAGACGCGGCGCCCGTTTCGCTCCCCGTCTGATTTCGGCGGCCAGATCGGCCACATAAGGTTCGAAATTCACCTGCATCGTGTGGCGGCGGCTGGCGTAATAATGGCCCTGGTAACGCTTTTCCTCGGCCACGATGGTCTGTGCCATCTCCTGCGAGGACGGCAGCGCATAACGGCCGGCCAGAAATGCCGCCAGCAGCTTTGACTGCTGCTCGGCGAGGTTCACCAATGTTGGAAGCGTCTGCGCCAGCCCCATGAACCACAGGCCGTGCAGGGCGGGATCGGCCTGCACCATGCGTTTGTAGAGCGGGATGTGATTGTCGGTCACCCGCGCGTCGTCGGGCGACAGGAACGGGAATTCGATGTTGTAGCCCGTCGCGCAGATGATCGCGTCCAGCACTTCGCGGCTGCCATCGGTGAAGATCACCCCGTCGCCATCGAGCCGGGCGATGGCCGGCTTCACGCCGATGTCGCCGCTGCCCACCCGGGTCAGGAACTCGCCGCTCACCGTCGGATGCGCGTCCAGCGGTTCGTGATCAGGCGTGGGCAGGCCGTAATCTTCCATGTTGCCCACCAGGCTTTTCACCTTGCGCCGCCCGATCCAGCGCGCGATCGGCAGCGGCAGCCACGGCGGCGCGGCCTGCTTGTCGGCGGGCACTCCGTTGAAATATTTGGGCAAGACCCACACCCCGCGCCGGGTGGAGACGAAGCACTTTTCCGTGATGCTGCGCTGACCGAGTTCGGACGCGATATCGACCGCGCTGTTGCCCAGGCCGACGACCAGCACGCGCTTGCCGATCAGGTTCAGCGGCTCGAACGGGGTGCGATAATCATGGGCATGGATGATGGTGCCGTTGAACGAGCCCTCCCACACCGGGCGGTTGGGGCTCCAGTGGTGGCCGTTGCACACGACGACCGCGCGATAGGCCTTCGTGCCGTGCTTCGTCGTCACGTCCCAATTGCCGTCGCTGCGCCGCGCCACCTTCATCACCGGCGTTTCGAATTGCACCAACCCGCGCAGGCCGAAATGATCGACATAATCGTTGAAGTACTGCGCGATCAGGCTGTGGTGCGGGAAATCCGGCCAGTCGGCGGGCACTGGATATTCCGCGAACTGCAGCCGCCATTTCGAGGTATCGATGTGCAGTGACTGATAGGCGCTGCTCATGCCGTTGGGGTTGTTGTAGGCCCAGTTGCCGCCGATCCGGTCCGACGCTTCGAACCAGTCGAACACCACCCCCTCGTCGCGCAGACGCTTGGCGGTGGTGAAACCGGAACAGCCGGCACCGATCAGGGCAACAGGAAGCGGGCTCATGGCAACCATCCTAGGCAGATGTGGCGGACGCGCCACCTGACGCTTTGCAGGTGCCACCGCGGCCAATCGCCTTGCCGGCGGACACGCAATGCTGTTCAAGGCTAGGGCATGACCGCTGCCACATCCCTGCTGCTGTTCGGTGCCACTGGCGATCTGTCGCGGCGGATGCTGATCCCCTCGCTGTTTGGCCTGCACGGTGATGGCCTGCTTCACCCCGATCTCAGAATAATCGGCACCGCCCGTTCCACGCTCGACAGCGGCAGTTTCCGCGAGCTGGCGGCCAAAGCGTTGGAACAGCATCTGGAGGCGGATCGCCGCCCGCCTGCCGCGGTGGCCAGCTTCCTTGATCGGCTGGCCTATGTGCCGCTGGACGCCAGCCGCACCGAAGGCTTTGCCGCACTCGCCGCTGAAGTGGGCGATCCGTGCCGGCTGGCAATCTTCCTGTCCACCGCGCCCAGCCTGTTCGGATCGACGATTGCCGGGCTGTCGAGTGCCGGGCTGGCCTGTGCAGGCGCTCGCCTCGCGCTGGAAAAGCCGCTGGGCCACGATCTGGCCAGCAGCCGGGCGATCAACGATGCCGTGGCCGCTGCCTACCCCGAAAGCCAGATTTTCCGCATCGACCATTATCTGGGCAAGGAAACCGTCCAGAACCTGCTCGCCCTGCGCTTCGGCAACATCTTGTTCGAACCGCTGTGGAACGCCACCGGCATCCAGTCCGTCCAGATCAGCGTCGGCGAGACGGTGGGGCTGGAAGGCCGCGGCGACTATTATGACGGCATGGGCGCCCTGCGCGACATGGTGCAGAACCACATGCTGCAACTGCTGGCGCTGGTCGCCATGGAACCGCCGGCGCGGCTTGATCCGGCGGCCGTGCGCGATGAAAAGGTGAAGGTGCTGCGCTCGCTCAGGCCGATCACCGCCCGCGAAGTGGAAAGCCACAGCGTGCGCGGCCAATATGGCGCTGGTGCCATATTGGGCCAGCCGGTGCCCGGTTATCTGGATGAGCTGGCCAAGCCTTCGGATACCGAAACCTTCGTGGCACTGAAGGCACATGTCGACAATTGGCGCTGGAAGGGCGTGCCTTTCTATCTGCGCACCGGCAAGCGCGTGCCGGAACGGGTGAGCGAGATCATCGTGCAGTTCCGCGATGTGCCGCATTCGATGTTCGGCGACGCCGCGCTGAAGGCCAACAAGCTGATCATCTCCATCCAGCCTGACGAGAATGTCGGCCTGCAGATGATGGCCAAGGTGCCGGGGCTGGACCGCGACGGGCTGAAATTGCGCGCCGTGCCGCTCGATATCGGCATGACCAACGCCTTTGCCGATGTGCGCCGGCGCATTGCCTATGAACGGCTGATGCTCGATCTGGTCGAAGGTCGGCAAACGCTGTTCGTGCGCCGCGACGAGGTGGAAGCACAGTGGACCTGGATCGACGCCATCCGCGCCGGCTGGGCCCAGACCGGCATGGCCGTGAAGCCCTATGCCGCCGGCAACTGGGGCCCGGCCGCCGCCATTGCACTGACCGAACGCGACGGCGTGAGTTGGCATGACTGAGCTTGTGGCCGCCGACATCGGTGGCACGCACGCCCGGTTTGCGCTCGCGCGGCTGGATGGCGCTGGCAACGTTGTGGCGCTGGATGAACCGGTGGTGATGCGCTGCGCCGAACATGCGTCGTTACAGATGGCGTGGGAGACCTTCGGAACCACCATTGGCCGGCCGCTGCCGCGTGCTGCCGCCATTGCCGTGGCTGGCCCGGTGGTGGGCAAAGAGCTGAAGCTGACCAACAATCCCTGGGTGATCCGCCCGGCAATGGTGAACGAGAAACTGGGCCTTGACGCCCATGTGCTGGTCAATGATTTCGAAGCTGTGGCCTATGCCGTGGGCGCCTGCGGGGAAGGCGCGTTCCAGCATATCTGTGGGCCCGATGTGCCGTTGCCCGACACAGGCACCATTTCCGTGCTGGGCCCCGGCACCGGTCTGGGGGTGGGCCTGCTGGTGAAACGCGGTGGTCCTGACTGGCAGGTGCTGCCCACCGAAGGCAGCCATGGCGATTTTTCGCCGGTGGACAGCCTGGAAGACGCGATCCTGGCGCATTTCCGTCGCCGCTTTGGCCGGGTTTCGGCGGAACGGGTGATTTCCGGGCCGGGCCTGGCCGACATCCACGCGGCGCTGGCGGCGCTGGACGATCGGGCCATCCGGCCGATGGACGACAAGACCCTGTGGAGCCTGGCCATGAACGGTGAAGACAGCCTGGCCGCCGCCGCGCTCGACCGCTTCTGTCTGGCGCTGGGGACGTTCGCGGGCAATATCGCGCTGGCGCATGGGGCTGGCGGCGTGGTAATTGGTGGTGGGCTGGGCGCTCGCCTGGCCGATCATTTGCCGCGTTCCGGTTTTGCCGGGCGCTTTGCCGCGAAGGGCCGGTTTGAAACGCTGATGCGCAGCCTTCCCGTCAAGCTGATCACCCACCCGCAGCCCGGCCTGTTCGGTGCTGCCGCCGCCTTTGGCCGAAAGACGCGATGATGGATAT
>JAIXQM010000034.1 GCA_027485735.1 Sphingomonadales bacterium
CCAGCGGCGCGCACCACCGGCACATGGGCAAGCACCCCCTGCCCGGCCACCGCCACGATGGCCTCAAGGCTGGCGTCGCCGTGCAGCGCCTTGGGCAACAAGTTCATGGTGCCGCCTGGGATGGCAAGAAACTGGCCATCCCAGCCCTTGGCCGCCGCACTGGCCGCGCCCAGCGTGCCATCGCCGCCCATGACCACCAGCGTGTCGATGCCGGCCAAATCGGCAGCTTCCGGAGCTGGCTCAAGCGGGAAATTGCTGCTGCCGGCGATGGTTGCGCCAGCTGACTGCAAGGCCGCCTCCAGCGCGGCGATGCGTCCTTCATCGGTCGAGCGGCTAGCGCGGTTTGCCACCAGCCACACCCGGCCCAATGGGCGGGCAGGTTCGGGCGAGTGCGGCGCGGGCTCCATTGGTCTGCCGTGCCGAGTGTCGGCAGAACGGTCAACGGGGTGTTGTTACGCAGGGCAAATTTTCCCAGCTATTACAGCTTGGCGCTCAGTTCCTTGATGTCCTTGTTCAATATGCGGTCGTTGTCGCTATAATCCACCGGGCAATCGATCAGGTGGACGCCCGGCGTGTTCAGGCAATGCGCCATCAGGCCCGGCAACATCTCTGCACTGGTCACCCGGTGGCCGTGGGCGCCATAAGCCTCTGCATATTTGACGAAATCCGGGTTGCCATATTCCAGGCCCCAATCCTTGAAGCCCATGTTGGCCTGTTTCCAGCGGATCATGCCGTAACTGCCGTCGTTCAGGATCAGCACGGTGAGGTTGAGGCCGAGGCGAACCGCGGTCTCCATTTCCTGGCTGTTCATCATGAAGCCGCCGTCGCCGCAGATCGCCATCACCTTGCGATCCGGATAGACCATGTTCGACGCCATCGCGCTGGGCAGGCCGGCACCCATCGTGGCCAGCGCGTTATCAAGCAGCACGGTGTTGGAGTGATAAGCGGTGTAGTTGCGGGCGAACCAGATCTTGTAGACGCCATTGTCGAGCGCGATGATGCCATCGTCCGGCATCACCTTCCTGATCTCGCTCACCAGATACTGCGGGTAGATCGGGAAGCGCGAATCCGCCACCGCGGCGTCACGGTGGGCCACTTCGGCGGCACGCGCAGCCAGCATGGCAGCAAAATCCCAGTGCGGCTGGACACGGATCGCCTCTTTCAACTGCCACACCGCATTGGCGATATCGCCGATCACCTCGATTTGCGGATAATAGACCGGGTCCACCTCCGCCGAACGGAAACTCATGTGGATCACGGTGGTCGCATCGCCCGCCATGAAGAAGGGCGGTTTTTCAATCACATCGTGACCGATATTGACGATGACGTCCGCCCGGCGAATCGCAGCATGAACGAAATCCCCGGCCGAAAGCGCCGCACAACCGAGGAACTGCGGGTGGCGTTCGTCGATCACGCCCTTGCCCAACTGCGTTGTCAGGAACGGAATTCCTGTCTTTTCAATCAGTTCCAGCAGCATCTTGCTGGTCATCGTGCGGTTGGCGCCGGCACCGATCACCAAGATCGGCGATTTCGCCGCCTCGATGGCGCGCACGGCGGCCAACACGGCCTTGGAGTCCGCCAGCGGCCGGCGCGCATAGCTTGGCTTGAACGGCACGGCATCGGTGGGATCGTGGGCGATATCCTCCGGCAGCTCCAGATGGGTGGCACCGGGCTTCTCCTCCTGCGCCAGCCGGAAGGCTTCGCGGGTGCGGGCCGGGATGTTGTCGGCGCTGGCCAATTGGTGGGTGTATTTGGTGATCGGCCGCATCATGTCGACCACATCGAGGATCTGGAACCGGCCCTGCTTGGATTTCTTGATCGGCTTCTGCCCGGTGATCATCAGCATCGGCATGCCGCCCAGAAAGGCATAGGCCGCCGCCGTCACGAAATTGGTCGCCCCTGGGCCCAACGTGGCCACACACACCCCGGCCTTGCCGGTGTGGCGGCCATAGGTGGCGGCCATGAAACCGGCGCCCTGTTCATGGCGCGTCAGGATCAGGCGGATCTTGGTTGATCGTTGCAGGCTGTCGAGAAAATCCAGATTCTCCTCGCCCGGCACGCCAAACACATATTCGCAGCCCTCTGCCTCAAGGCATTGCACCAGTAGATCAGAGGCCTTGGTCATCGCTCACTCTCCTGAAATCTGCACCTGGCGACGGCCATCGGCGCGGGCGCGTGGGCCGGTGGCATCGTGGATCGTGCCCGCCGCCGCCAGGCCATAGGCCGGCATGTTGTTGTAAACATTTTCATACTGGCCCGGCTCGATCAGATAGGTCTCGTGCCAGATGCCGACATCGCCGTTGGAACCCACTGCCTTGTTGAAGCGTGTCCAGGCCGGCAAATGCAGTTGGTCGCGCGACGTCGCAAAGGCCTGCAGATGATCGAGGCTGCGCCAATATTGCACCAGCATCGTGGCCGGAAAGCCGAAGTGGGTGCGGTTGTGCAGCAGGCCAAGTTCCGGCTTGCGCGACAGTTCGGCGATCATCGGTCCCATCGCGCTGAACGTCGGCCCCCAGCTGCCCACTTTCCACAAGCGATTGATGCGGATGCCGATCAGGAACAGCACAAAGCTGCCATCGATTTCGGCACAGATGCGGCGATCGATGATCGGGCCCGCCATCAGACCACGCCGAAGGCCAGCATCGCATCGGCGACCTTCTTGAAACCGGCGATGTTGGCACCCTTCACATAATCGGTGTGGCCATCGGCGGAGCGGCCATATTCCAGGCAGCGATCGTGGATGCCAGACATGATGTCCTTCAGCATCGCCTGCAGTTCCTCTTCCTTCCAACTCATGCGCGCGGAATTCTGGCTCATTTCAAGGCCAGACACGGCAACCCCGCCAGCGTTGGACGCCTTGCCCGGAGCATAGAGGATGCGCGCTGCCTTGAAGATGTGCACGCCATCCAGATCGGTGGGCATGTTGGCGCCTTCGGCCACGGCGATGCAGCCATTTTGCAGCAGCAGTTTCGCCTCCGCGCCATTGAGTTCATTCTGGGTGGCGCAGGGCAGCGCCAGATCGCAGGGCACGCCCCACGGCCGGGCGCCGCCACCGTGGAAGGTGGAGCCCTTGAACTCCGTCGCATATTCCGAAATGCGGCCGCGGCGGTGGGTCTTGTGGGTTTTCACCCAGTCGATCTTGTCCTGGGTGATGCCATCGGGATCGTGAATGAAGCCCTCACTGTCTGACAGGGTGAGCACCTTGCCGCCCAGCTGCACGACCTTTTCCGCTGCGTGCGTCGCCACATTGCCCGATCCGGAGATCGCCGCCGTCTTGCCCGCCACGTCCATGCCTTTTGATTTCAGCATGTTCTGCAAGAAATAGACGGCGCCATAGCCGGTGGCCTCGGTGCGGATCAGGCTGCCGCCCCATTCCAGCCCCTTGCCGGTGAGCACGCCGGTGAAATGGTTGGTGATGCGCTTGTACTGCCCAAACATGAAGCCGATCTCGCGGCCGCCCACGCCGATATCGCCGGCCGGCACGTCAACATCGGCGCCGATGTGGCGATACAGCTCGGTCATGAAACTCTGGCAAAAGCGCATGATTTCATTCACGCTCTTGCCCTTGGGGTTGAAGTTGGAGCCGCCCTTGCCGCCACCCATCGGCAGGCCGGTGAGCGCATTCTTGAAGGTCTGCTCGAACGCCAGGAACTTCAGCACGCTCTCGGTGACCGATGGATGAAACCGGATGCCGCCCTTGTAGGGGCCGATGGCGTTGTTGTTCTGCACCCGCCAGCCGCGCTGCACGCGAATATTATTGTTGTCATCCTCCCAGCACACCCGGAACGACACGACGCGATCCGGCTCGGCGATGCGGCGCAGGATCTGGGCTTCGTGATATTTCGGTTTGTCGCCGATGAAGTCGAAGATGTCCTCCGCCACTTCGGTGACGGCCTGCACAAATTCATCCTGACCCGGATTGCGCCGCTTCACCCCTGCGATGAAGCCATTCAGATCGACATGATCACCAGCGCCCATGCACGTTCTCCCCCGGTGCGGGCCAGTCGCTGCGTGGCGCCAGCCTCGTTCCCGCACAGCACATCGCCGCGCAGGGGTGAGCGTATCAGAAATATGGCGGCGGCAAAGAGACCGCAGATTCAGGGCTGCGCGGTGGCGTCGAAGCTCCAGACACCCGGCCCGGTCGGCAGCCCGGCCCAGCCACGGCGTTCCAGCATGGCCGCGACATCAGCCACACCCTGTCGCCAGTGGACTTGCATCGTGTCGCGGCTGAATTCGCGGCCCTTGGCAGCGCCCTGCCAGGGCTGATCACGATAGACGAGTTGCGCCACCACGGCCCGGCGGCCACGCGCCAACCGGTCCAGCAGCTTCGCTTCGGCACTGTCGCGCAGTTCAGCTGGCAGCCGCGCCGCCAACTTGCTCCACGCCTCGCGCGGGCCGTTCAGACGGGCCTGGGCATCGGTGGTGAAGCGCGTGCGGCTGGAAAAGCGGATGTCGGCGGCGCGCTCCTCCACTTCGGGCAGGCTGGTGGGCAGCGCCCCGCGCGCGGGAAACAGATCGACCTGAAAGATCGTGAGATCAGCATCGTCATGATCGTCGAGCACATGATCGAGCGGGGTGTTGGACACCAGCCCTCCATCCCACCACCATTGGCCGTCAATCTCCACGGGGGGCAGGCCAGGCGGCAGCGCCCCCGATGCCATCACGTGGCGCACGTCCAGGCGCTGCTGCGCCGAACAGAAATAGCGGAAATTGCCGGTTTCCACATTGACCGCCCCCACCGCCAGCCGCACCGGGCCGCCGTTGAGATAGTCCCAGTCCACCAGTTCGTTGAGGCTGTCACGCAGTGGCGTGGTATCATACAGGGCGGTCTGGCTGCCGCTCTGCCACGGCCAGCGCGGCCGGAAGAAGCCAGGCGCGCCCCATACGGCGGTGCCAGCCGCTGCCCACTGATGGCGCAGCATCTCGGCCATCATGATGCCGGGCGGAAACAGGAAATTCAGGCCGGGGCTGCCGGTCACGCGTTCCCAGAAGGTCATCAGCCGTTCGCGGCGGCGTTCGGGCGGATTGCCGGCGATCAGCGCGCCGTTGATCGCACCAATCGAAATCCCGGCAACAGCCTTGGGGCAATAGCCCATATCGTCGAGGCCTGCGAACACGCCGGCCTGATAGCTACCCAAGGCGCCGCCGCCCTGCAGCACCAGCACGGGCATGCCGGGCAAGACGGGGATGGTAGCCACGCCTGCGGATCAGGCCGGAACCGGCGCCATCGCGGCTTCGTGCGCGGCGATCAGCGCGCGATCATCGTGGTCCCACGGATGAAATCCAGGGCGGAAATAGCTGGCCCATGGCAGCGCCACCTGGCGCAGCACGCCGGGCGTGCCCAGCAGATACCACCACAGCCGAGCCTTGGCCCGCCATCCAGTGATGCCATCCTGCGCCAGCAGCGCCAGCGAATCCTGCACCCGGTTCTTCACGAAATTGCGCGAGACGCGCAGGAACACCAGACTGCGGATGGCCCAGCGCTTGGCTGGCTTCAGGCTGCGGGTGATGTGCATATAGGTATCGAACGCGACGCCCTTGTGCTCGATCTCCTCGATGGCATGCCATGTCCACATCGCGCGGGTTTCGGCGCTGGCACCCTCGAACTGCTGGCCGGCGCGCGCCAGCATGGCGTGGGCGAAGATGGCGGTGAAATGTTCCAGGCTCACCGTCACCAGCAATTGCGCCACCGGGTGGGTGGTGCGCGCCTGCACCAGGCTGTCGGCGATGCGCTTGTCGATGGCGGCGATGTCGTAACCGGCACCCGTCACCTGTCGGTTAAAGGCAACATGCTCGCGAGTGTGGTGGGCTTCCTGTTTCACAAATTGGTCGATCTGCGCGGCAAGCTCGGCTGGCACCTGATCCCGGAACCGCCGCACGGTTTCGATGAAAAAGGCTTCGCCGGCCGGGAAACTGGCCGAAAGCGCATTGTGCCAGGCAGTGGCAACAGCATCGCCGCCCAGCCACCAGCGGCCGCGCACTTCATCGCGACCAAAGCGAAGGTTGCGCGGGGTGATGGCCAGATCAGCCGGCGCGGCGGAAGCCATTATTGCACCGCCAGCAGTTCAACGTCGAACATCAGCGTCGCGCCGGGCGGGATCACGCCGCCGGCGCCGCGCTCGCCATAGCCGGCTTCGGGCGGCACAATCAGCGTGCGCTGGCCACCCACCTTCATGCCGGCCACGCCTTCATCCCAGCCCAGGATCACTTCCCCCAGGCCCAAAGTGAAGATGAAGGGCTGGCCGCGATCACGCGAGGAATCAAATTTCGTTCCCTTGCCGCCGTCCAGATACAGCCAACCAGTGTAATGCACCGCCACGGCGCGGCCCGGTTCGGCGATTGAACCGTCACCAGCCTTCACCTCGGTCACCTTGGTGCCACCGGGCAGCACGGCCTGTTGAGCGGCAGCTGTGGTGGCCACCATGGCGGCGACAGAAGCAGCCAGAGCGGCAATGGAGGCGGCAGACGACATCAGACAATTCCCATGGTTGCAGTGCAGCGCCGGTGTGGCCGCACTCGCGCTGGCAATCAAGAGGGCACAGCGTCACCAATCCCAAGCCGCTGTCGCAGAAAGCCAATAACTTGGGTTTCCGCCGCCTTGCCGGGGCCATCATCGGGCAGATGCACGGTCAGCACGCTGTGCGGGGCCATGCCGGTGCCGCTTCGGGCATGTTCATCAGCCAGTTCGATGGTTTCGACCCGACCGGGGAACTCGCGCTCATAACGGCGGAAGCGGGCATCGGGCACCAGCGCATCAGACCGGTAGCGCAGCGCAAGGAGCGACAGATCCTCCTTCTCGAACCGCGCCCGCGCGCAGGCGATCTCGGCCGGGGTCGCATCGATGCCGCCAGTCTTGGCGCCGCGGATGGGCAGGCTGGGCTGGCTCAGGACCGGGGCGATGACGCTGGGTTCCGTCATCATCGCCAGCGCAAAACCGCCGGTGAAGCACATGCCCACCGCCCCCACACCCGGCCCGCCGCATTCTGCATGCGCCTGCTTGGCCAGCGCCCGCAGCCAATCGACGATCGGGCTGGAGCGGCCGTCGGACCAGGCCGAAAACTCGCGGCGGATGCAGATGTTGAGGAACAATTGCTTCACCGCCGCGGCTTTCGTGGGCACCGAACCGGGCGTGCCGAACAGGCTGGGGCAAATCACGGTCATGCCGGCCGCCGCCAGCCGGTCGGCAAAATCAATCACCAACGTGTGCAACGCCGGAACTTCGTGGATGACGATCACGGCCGGACCGCTGCCGCGCCGATACACGGGCCGCGTGTAAGGGCCGGCGGTGAAATTGCTGAGGCTGTAGTCGGACAATGGCATGGATGCTTCCCCCTTCGGGCAGAGTGCGTTGGGGGCAGTGTGTTGGCAAGGTGCGGTCGTGACGGGCCCGGCCGGCCTTGCGCGAGCTCTGGCGTTTGCGCCTCCCACAGCCACCATGCCGTGCTGCGGCTTGGTGGGTCCTTCGGGACTTGAACCCGAAACCTACCGCTTAAAAGGCGGGCGCTCTAACCGATTGAGCTAAGGACCCCCAACAGCCGCTGGCAGCATTGGGCGCGCATCTGGCGCGGGCAGGCCTTTAGGGCGAAGCGCGCGGGCGTGCAACTGTCTTGCACTATGCCCCGTCACCGGATGCCGCCAATCGGGCGCTACCATCACCAGAGGATCAAGCACGAAACGCCGTTCAGCAAGGCGCGGGTGCGGCACGGCAAGGCCGGGCAGACGCAACTGAGTAGCGCCGGCAGCAAGAATATCGAGATCCAGCACCCGATCCCCCCAGCGTTGCCCGCGCCTGCGGCCAAAGTCCCGCTCGATATCTTTCAGCGCACGCAAAAGATCAGGCAGGCTGCCACCCCACTCCAAAGCCGCCACCGCATTGGCATAACGGCGGCTGCCCGGGCCGATCGGGGCCGTCGTGAAGATGGGCGATACGCGCTCCACCAGCCCCAGCCCCGCCAATGCCACCAGCGCCGCGCGCACCACGCCCGCCGGCCGGCCATGGCGGCCGTGGCAGCGGTTCGATCCCAGCGCGACAAGTATGATTGCCATATTATCCTGAGCCCCTACAGGCATGGGTGATGACTGACGAGACCCTGCACCCCGGAACCCCGCCAAAGGACTGCGCCTTGTGCCCGCGCCTGGCCGCCTATCGCGCCGAGCAGGTCGCCCGCCATCCCGGCTGGTGGAACGCCCCAGTGCCGCCGCTTGGTGATGCCTCGGCATGGCTCGCCATCGTCGGTCTCGCACCCGGCCTGAAGGGCGCCAACCGCACCGGCAAGCCGTTCCATGGTGACGAAGCCGGCAAGATGCTGTTTGGCACGCTGGCCGAATTGGGGCTGGCCACCGAAACACCCGATGGCTGGGATGCGCCGGGCCTGTTCATCACCAACGCCGTGGCCTGCGCGCCGCCAGGCAACCTGCCCGAAACGGCGGAGAAGCATAACTGCCGGTCCTATCTCGCCGAACAACTGGCCGCCCTGCCCGCCTTGAAAGTGGTGGTGGCTTTGGGCGAAACCGCACACCAGGCCGCGATCAAGGCCGTTGGCGGAAAGCTGCCCAAATACCGGTTCGGCCACGGCGTGGCGCACAAGCTGCATTCGGGCATGGTGCTGGTGGACAGCTATCATTGCAGCCGGCTCAACATCAACACCGGCCTACTGACATCGGACATGTTCAAGGCCGCGCTCGAATCGACCCTCGCTTATCGCGCCTGAGCTTCAGATGTCCTGCGCCAGCCGCCCATAGAGTTCGGGCCGGCGGTCCCTAAAAAAGCCGAAGGCGGCGCGGTGGCGGGCGGCGAGGTCGAGGTTGAAGGTCGCCTTCACCACGCCGGCCGTCACGTCATCCAGATCATCGACAATGTCGCCGCGCTGATCGCAAGCGAAGCTGGTGCCATAAAAGGTCTGGGCGTGGGGTGTCCCGGCCTCCTCGGTGCCGATGCGGTTGCAGGCCAGCACCGGCACGACGTTCGATACGGCATGGCCCACCATCGCCCGGCGCCACAACCGGCGTGTGTCGAGGTCGGGATCATGCGGCTCGGTGCCGATGGCGGTCGGATAGAGCAGCACTTCGGCGCCCATCAGCATCATCGCGCGGGCGGTTTCGGGATACCATTGGTCCCAGCAGATGCCGACGCCGATCACACCCTTCTTGGTGTTCCACACCTTGAAGCCGGTATTGCCGGGGCGGAAATAGAATTTCTCCTCATAGCCCGGCCCGTCAGGGATATGGCTCTTGCGATAGACACCCATCACATTGCCGCCATCGTCGATCATGGCCAGGCTGTTGTAGTGATGGTGGCCGTCCTTCTCGAAGAAGGAACATGGGATGTAGGTCTTCGTTTCAAGCGCCACTTCGCGCATCGCAGCGACGGCCGGGTGCTTGTCCAGCGGAAGGGCATTGATGAACAAGCCTTCGTCTTCGTGCCGGCAGAAATAATGGCCCTCGAACAATTCCGGCGGCAGCACGACATCGACGCCGTCAGCAGCGGCGCGGGCGGCGGCGGCGGTCATTGCGATATCGGCATCGCGATTGCCGGAGAAGGCCAGTTGCAGGCCGGCGAC
>JAIXQM010000059.1 GCA_027485735.1 Sphingomonadales bacterium
AGGTGAAGGCCGCCGAACGGCGTTGACGCGCCCGGCCCTGCCCTTACACACTGCGACGGGGGAGAAATGCAATGCCAATCGATCGTCGTCTGTTTCTGGCCGGTGCAGCCGGCGTTTCGCTGGCCGGGGCCGCCAACGCCACACTGATCGCGCCGGGTGCCAGTGCGGCTGAAGCCCGCGCACTCGAAGCCATCGCTGCGTATCTGGAAGCACACCGCCGGCATTTTGGCCTGCCGGCGATGGGCATGGTGGTGGTGGCCGGCGGGCGGCCGTTTTCCATCCTTTCCGGCACCCGCGACTATCGCGAGACGCAGCCGCTGGCCGGCGATGAGCTGTGGCAGATCGGCAGTATTTCCAAGAGCTTCCTGGCGCTGGCCTGCCTGTCGCTGCAAGCCGAAGGCAAGTTGACGCTTGACGATGAACTGCGCCAGCATCTGCCCGAAGCCCTGTTGCCCGGTGTGTCATCGGGCGGCCCCTTCACCATCCGCGGGCTGCTCGATCACACCACCGGCCTGCCGGATTTCGCGCCGGCGCTGGGCGAGAAATTGTGGCGGAGCTTCAACGCCGGCAAGGGCTGGAGCTACAGCAATACCGGTTATGATCTGGTCGGCCAGGCGCTGTCGCGCATCGAAGGCAAGCCGGTGAAGCAGATCATCGAGGAGCGGGTGTGCAAGCCGCTGGGCATGGCCGAAACGCGCGGCGCCATCCAGTGGCGCGATCGCAGCCGCTATCCGGCCAGTTACAGCCCGCTCAGGCCCGATCGGCCGGTGTTGCCCGGCATGGCGCTGGCGCCGGCGCCGTGGGTGGATGCCAATCTGGCGGCCGGTTCGGTGGCTGCACCGCTTGCCGACATGGCGAAGTATCTGAATTTCCTGATCGCGGTTGGCCAGGGCAAGGGCAGCCCACTGCTCACCGATGCACAGGCGCGGCTGTGGCTGGAAAATCCGGTGGTGCAGGATCCGGCAAACCCAGCGGAGACTTATGGCCTGGGCCTGATGCACCGCACCGACGAAGGCCGGCCGTTGTTGCATCATACCGGCGGGATGGTGTGTTTTTCCTCGTCTTTCCATGTCGATGCGGCGGCGGGGCTGGGCGCCTTTGCCAGCTGCGCGGTGGGCGGAATCAATTATCGGCCGCGGCTGATCACGCTCTATGCGCTGCGGGCACTGCGGGCGGCGGCGGCCGGCGCTGCCATTCCCGCACCGCCGGCTCTGGGCGCCCTGCCCGCCGACGCCGGCGATTATGTGGGCAGCTACAGCGACGGCCAGGCCAAACTGGACATCTTGCCCGGCCTTATCGTGGTGCTGGATGGTGCGCGCGTGCCGTTGCAGGCGCAAGGTGGCGGCCTGTTCGTGACGGCGCATCCGGGCCTGGTGGAGTGGCCACTGGTGGCAGTGCGCCGCGAAAAGGCGGTGATCGCGCTTGATCACGGCAGCCGGCGCTTTGTGCGATCGGGCGTAAATGCGCCTCTGCCCGCCACCACGCCCGAAATCGCGGCCCTGGCCGGCCATTATCAAAGTGATGATCCGTGGATTGGCGGCGTCAGTATCGTGGCGCGGGGCGACCAACTCTATCTGGGCGGTGCCGGCCTCCTGCGTCGCACCGGCAAGGTGGATTTCGTTCCGGCTGATCCGGCCAACAGCCCTGAACGCTTGCGATTTGAGGCACAAGTGAACGGCGTGCCACAGGTGGTGATCTGGTCAGGCCGCCGGCTTGAGCGTCGGGACGTTTAGCGCAACGCAGCGATCGCGGCCCGCCAAATCGGGGTGCAGGCTGGCGGTGAAGCTGTGGTCAGACGCCATGGCCATAAGCGCCGGGCCCTGCTTGTGTCCGATTTCCAGCACCGCCAGGCCGCCGGGGTTCAGCAGACCGGGCAGTTGCGGCAGAATGCGGCGATAATCGTCGAGGCCGTTGCCGCCGGCAAACAAGGCGCTGGCCGGTTCAAAGATGCGGACCTCTTCCGAAAGCTCTTCGGTTTCAGCGATATAGGGTGGATTGCTGAGGATTAGATCGAAGCGTTCATTCAGCCCTTCCCCCCAGTCGCCGAGCCGGAAATTGGCGCGGCCAGCAAGGCCGGTGGACTGCGCATTCTCCTGCGCCACAGCCAGGGCCGCCAAGCTGGCATCGATGCCAAGCCCGGTCGCGTTCGGCCATTCCGAGAGGCAGGCCAGCAGGAGCGCGCCCGAACCGGTGCCCAGATCGAGGATGCGTGCTGGAGGGTGGGCGCAAAGCTTGAGGGCCACCTCCACCAGTGTTTCCGTATCGGGGCGCGGAATCAGTACATCGGGGCTGACCTTGAGGGTGACTGACCAGAATTCGCGGGTGCCTGTGATGTGGGCGACGGGTTCACCATTGGCGCGGCGTTCAACCAGTTTTTCATAATCTTGTGGATCGAAGTTGCGATCCGGATAGAGCAACAGATCGCCACGCGCGCAGCCGAGCTGGTGGGCGAGCAGCACTTCGGCATCCAGGCGCGGCGTCTCCCCGCCGATGCGGGCGGCGGCGGCGCCCAGGGCATCGATGGTGCGGATCACCCCAGGCTCGCCAGGCGCGCCGCTTCGTCTTCGGCAATCAGCGCGGTCACCAGTTCATCCAGACCGCTGCCAGCCAGGATTTCGGGCAGGCGGTGCAGGGTGAGGTTGATACGGTGGTCGGTCACGCGGCCTTGCGGGAAATTATAGGTGCGGATGCGTTCGCTGCGGTCACCGCTGCCCACCATCGCCTTGCGGTCAGCGGAGCGCGTGTTGGCCAGGCGCTCGCGTTCGGCATCGAACAGGCGGGTGCGCAGCAATTTCAGCGCCTTGGCCTTGTTCTTGTGCTGGCTGCGTTCATCCTGCACCGCAACCACAACCCCGCTGGGGATGTGCGTGATGCGCACCGCGCTGTCGGTGACGTTCACGTGCTGGCCACCGGCGCCGGAAGCGCGGAACACGTCGATGCGCAAGTCCTTCTCGTCGATGGCGACGTCCACATCTTCGGCTTCCGGCAGCACGGCAACAGTGGCGGCGCTGGTGTGGATGCGGCCGCCGGCTTCGGTGGCCGGCACGCGTTGCACGCGGTGGACGCCGCTTTCGAACTTCAACCGCGCAAACACCCCGGCGCCCGACACGCTGGCGATGATTTCCTTGAAGCCGCCAATATCCGACGCGCTGGCGGACAATATTTCCCAGCGCCACCCGTGGCTTGCCGCATATCGCTCATACATGCGGGCAAGATCGCCAGCGAACAGCGCGGCTTCATCGCCGCCGGTGCCGGCGCGGATTTCGAGCACGGCGGACCGATCATCGGCGGCATCGCGCGGCAGCAGTTTCAGCGCCAGCGCGCGCTCGGCGGCCGGCAGCCGCGCAGTGATGCTGGCCAGTTCTTCCTGCGCGATGCCGTGCATTTCGTCGGCAGCCGGAATGGCGGCCAGTTCGTCGCGTTCCGTGATCAGTGCCCGCCACGCCTGCGCCGCCTCCACCAACGGCGTCAGCTCGGCATAATCCTTGGACAGGGCCACGAACTGTTCGGGCGGCAGCGCCGGGTTGCCCATGTCGTGCGCCAGGGCGGCATGGCGGCGCTCGATCTGGGCGATGCGCTCGACTGGAAGCGTCATGCCTCGCCTTCGAGCGACAGTTCCGAATACTCCAGGGGAAGTCTAGACGTCACACGCAGCAAACGCTTCAAAGCGCCGTCGTCCTTTACGCGGTCCACAAGATTGAGACTGTCGCGGCTTCGCTGGTCGTCCCTGACGTAGAGGATTGTCTGAACGTTGGCCTTGGCCGCCTGCTCTGCCCTTCGCCGGGAATTCCCCTTGAACGGCATGATGGTGACAATACCCTGTCGCTGCAAATGATTGGTAATTCTGATTGCTTCCCCTTCCAACTCAGGGAGTTCCGGCACGACAGCAACTTCAATCCGCTGCATCTCCGGCTCCACCACCAGCATCGCCAGACGCTCGATCCCTGCGGCCCAGCCCACGGCCGGCGTTTCCGGGCCGCCCATGTGACCGATCAGGCCGTCATAACGCCCGCCGCCCAGAACCGTGCCCTGCGCGCCCAGGCTCTGCGTGATGAATTCGAATACGCTGTGGCGATAATAATCCAGCCCGCGCACCAACCGTGCATTGCGCGTCCAGGCGATGCCGCTGGCTTGCAGACCGGCCTGCAACCGCTCGAAGAACTGGCCGGCCTCTGCCGTGAAATAATCGTCGATCTGCGGCGCGTTCGCCACCAATGCGGCGTCGCCAGCATCCTTGCTGTCCAGGATGCGCAGCGGGTTGGCATCCAGCCGGCGCTGGCTGTCTTCGCTCAAATCGCCACGATGGGCAGCGAAATAGGCCGCAACGGCGGCGCTCCACGCGGTGCGCGTTTCCGGATCGCCCATCGAGTTCAGGGTCAGTTCCACGTCGCCCGCCACGCCCAGTTCTTCCAGCAGATGCTGGCCCAGTGCGATCACTTCCACATCGGCGGCAGGCTCGCCCGCACCCAATATCTCGGCATCGAGCTGGTGGAACTGGCGGAACCGGCCCTTTTGCGGGCGTTCATAACGGAACAGTGGGCCCCATGTGGCCAGCTTCAACGGCGCCAGCTGCTGCCAGCCATTTTCGATGTAGGCGCGCGCGATGCCGGCGGTGAATTCCGGGCGCAGGCACATGGCATCGCCGCCGCGATCCTGGAATTCATACATTTCCTTGGAGACCACGTCGGTCGTCTCGCCCAGCGAGCGCGCGAACACGGCGGTCGATTCGAACACCGGCACTTCCACCCGGCCGAAGCCGTGCAGCTTGCGCACGCGGTTGAACGTTTCGATCACATGATCGAAGCGGGCGGCGGCCTCGCCGATCATGTCCTGCGTGCCCCGAGGTTTTTGGGGCGGTTTCTGGGGTGCCTTGCTCATGGCCGCGCAATAGGGCAGCACCGGGATGCGCGCAACGCCCCCCTTCCCTGCCGCGCCGCGCTTCGCTAACCAGCGGCCATGCGCACATTGCTCCTCCTCGCTTCCGCCCTCATCGCTGCTCCGGCGCTTGCCCAACGCTCAATGCCGCAACCGCTGCCGATCGTGGATGCGGTGCCAGTGGCAAAGGATGTGCCCTTCCCCGGCACGCTGCGCCTGCATGTGGATACCACCGATACGCTGCATGGCGTGTTCAAGGTTGAGGAAACCATCCCGGTGCCGCCCGATCTTGCCGGCAAGAAGATGGCGCTGCTGTTCCCGAAATGGCTGCCCGGCAAGCACGCGCCGCGCGGCGAGATCGAGAAATTGGCGGGGCTGGAAATCCGTGCCGGCGGCCAGCTGCTGCGCTGGCAGCGTGATCCGGTTGATGTCTATGCCTTCTGGGTGGAGGTGCCGGCCGGTGCCACCGCGCTCGATGTGCGCTTCCAGTTCCTTTCCGCCACCGATGGCCCACAGGGTCGCATCGTGGTGACGCAGGACATGCTGAACCTGCAGCCGAACAGTGTCTCGCTTTATCCGGCGGGCTGGTTCACGCGCCAGATTCCGGTGTCCCTGTCCGTCACCTGGCCGCAGGGTTGGCAGGCCGGTTCAGCCATGCGGGAAGCCAGCCGCGATGGCAGCCGCGTTTCCTACCAGACGGTCGACTATGAAACCCTGGTGGACAGCCCGTTCTTCGCCGGGCGCCATTTCGCCAAGTGGGATCTTGGCCAGAATGTCACGCTCAACGTGGTCGCCGATGATGCGCGCTTCCTGAAGGCCAATGACGAACAGATCGGCAAGCACAAGGCGCTGGTTTCCCAGGCGGTGAAGCTGTTCGGCACCCGCCAGTTCGATCATTATGATCTGCTGTTGTCGCTCACCGAAAAGATGGGCGGCATCGGGCTGGAACATCACCGCTCCTCCGAAAACGGCGTCGATACCGGCTATTTCACCGATTGGGATCGTGGGCCGGGACGGCGCAACCTGCTGCCGCACGAATTCACCCACAGCTGGAACGGCAAGCACCGCCGCGGCGCCGATCTGGTCACGCCGGATTTCCGCACACCGATGCGCAATTCGATGCTGTGGGTGTATGAAGGCCAGACGCAATTCTGGGGCTATGTGCTGCAGGCGCGGTCCGGGCTGGTGAAGGTGGAAGACACGCTCGACCAGCTCGCCACCATCGCCGCCACGCTGGACAACCGCCCGGCGCGCAGCTGGCGCAGCCTGGATGATACCACCAACGATCCGATCATCACGCCGCGGGCGCCCAAGGGCTGGCTCAGCTTCCAGCGCAGCGAGGATTATTACACCGAAGGCTTGCTGATCTGGCTGGAAGCCGATGCCATCATCCGGCGGGAAAGCGGCGGCGCCCGCAGCCTGGATGATTTCGCCCGGCGCTTTTTTGGCACCGGCGACGGCGATTGGGGGGTGAAACCCTATGATTTTGCCAGCCTGGTGGCTGAACTGAACGCGGTGCAGCCTTATGATTGGGGCAGCCACCTCACCCGACGGTTGACGGAAAAGGCCGACGGCGCGCCGTTGAAGGGCCTGGAACTGGCGGGCTGGAAGCTGGTCTATACCGACAAGCCCAGTGCCGCCTTCACCGATGCCAACCGGCGCCAGGTCAATCTGTTGTTTTCCGGCGGCCTGCTGCTTGGGCTTGCCGGCAAGGTGGATCAGGTGTTGTGGAACAGCGCCGCCTATGATGCCGGCCTAGCCGTGGGCGATGTGCTGCTGGCCGTGAACGAACTGCCATTCAGCGATGATGCGCTGCGCGCCGCGGTGACGGCGGCAAAGGGCGGAGCCACGCCGATCAAGCTGGTGGTGAAGACTGATGATCGCGTGCGCACGGTGGAGTGGGCGTGGACGGGCGGCCTGCGCTATCCGCGGCTCGAACGCATCGGGGCGGTGAAGCAGACGCCGCTGGAAATGCTGCTCAGCCCGAGGAAGTAGGTCCTAACCCAGCGCCTTCAGCCCGACGATACAGCCGATCAACCCGGCAATCAGCAGGCCACGCACGATCGACATCGGTTCGGCATAGAAGGTCACACCGATGATGGCGGTGGCCGCCGCGCCGATACCGGCCCACACCGCATAGGCCGTGCCCATCGGAATCTGCCGCCCGGCCAGCGCCAGCAGGCCCATGGAGGCGGTGACCGACAGCAGGAAGGCGATCAGCGCGCCGATATTGCGGCCGCCATCGATATGGCGCAGCGCCGTGGTGAAACCCGCTTCGCACAAGCCGCCTGCCAGCAGTGCCACCCAGGGCCCGATCATCGCCATATCCGTTCCTTCCGCGTCAATTGGACCGTGGACAAGAGTGTCGCAGCCCCGTAACCCGCGCCCGAGAAGAACATAGGAGAATCCAGCCCCATGCGTATCGACGCGATTCCGATTGGCGTTGCCCCACCGCACGATGTCAATGTTGTCATCGAGTGCCCGATGGGCGGTGAACCGGTGAAATATGAGCTGGACAAGGCGAGTGGCGCGTTGTTCATCGATCGCATCCTGCACACGCCAATGCGTTATCCGTGCAACTATGGCTTCATCCCGCACACGCTGGCCGATGATGGCGATCCCATCGATGCGCTGATCGTGGCGCGCACCCCGTTCATGCCTGGCTCCATCGCCCGCGTGCGGCCGGTGGGCGTGCTGATGATGGAAGATGATGGCGGCGGCGATGCCAAGCTGATCTGCGTTTCCGTCAACAAGGTCTATCCTTATTACGACGATGTGCAGGAATATACCGACCTGCCCAAGATCGTGCTCGATCAGATCGAGCATTTCTTCAGCCACTACAAGGATCTGGAGCCGGGCAAGTGGGTGAAGTGCCAGGGCTTTGAAGGCAAGGCCACGGCCGAGCGCCTGATCATGGAATCGATCGAGCGCTACAACGCCGAGAAGGAAGGCCGCCTGATGGTCGAGCACAAGGAACATCCTGGCGCACCGCGAGGCTAAACCTTGGCGCTGGTCACAAGAAAGGGCGGTCCGTTTGGGCCGCCCTTTTCTGTTCGTGGTGCTACCCTGCCGCCAGCGCCGTGAGCGCTTCGCCTTCCAACCGCATCACCGTCCATTCGTCCATCAACTTCGCGCCAATCGCCGTGTAGAAGCCGATGGCCGGCGTGTTCCAATCAAGCACGCTCCATTCGAAGCGGGCATAGCCGCGCGCCACGGCCAAGCCGGCCAGATGCACGAGCAGCGCCTTGCCCAGCCCGGAACCGCGTGCGGCGGGCATCACGAACAGATCTTC
>JAIXQM010000229.1 GCA_027485735.1 Sphingomonadales bacterium
CCCACCAGCCGCTGCCGCGTCGTCTGCACCTTGGGCGACACGATGGCGACCTTCTGGCCCACCAGCGCGTTGACCAAGGTGGATTTGCCTGCGTTGGGCGCGCCAACAACGGCGATGGTACCGCAGCGGGTGGTGATGGGGATCAGTTCAGTGGTCATGCTTCAAGGCTTTTCAACAACAGGGTGGCGGCGGCCTTTTCGGCCTCTTGCCGGGATTTGCCGGTGGCGCTGGCCGGCGGGGCGCCGCGCACCGTCACTTCCACGGTGAACACAGGCGCGTGATCGGGGCCATCGCGGTTCACGACCAGATAATCCGGCATGCCCAGCCGGCGTTTCAGCGCCCATTGCTGCAGGGCGCTCTTGGGATCGTTCAGGAAGGGATGATCCGATTGCATCATCGGGCCCCAGTGGCGGGTGACAAATGCTGAAGCCGCCGTCCAGCCGCCATCGATGAACACCGCCGCCGTCACCGCTTCGGCCACATCGCCCAGCACATTGTCACCGTCGGCCAGGCCCTTGCCGCGGCTCACCGGTTCCATCGCAATCAATGGCCCGGCGTTCCAGCCGCGCGCCACGCGGGCGTTGGCCGGGCCTTCCACCATGGCGTGCAACCGCGCCGTCAGCCGGCCTTCGGCTTCATCATGTTGGCCATAGAGCAGGCCAGCGACAACGCAGCCAAGCACGCGATCGCCTAGGAATTCCAGCCGCTGGTAACTGGCGCCGGGCTGGCGGGTGGCGCTGCCATGGGTGAGCGCGCGGTCGAGCAGCGCCAGATCGGCAAATTCATGGCCCAGCACATCGCGTGCGAACGCCGCCAGCCGCTCCATCCGGTCGGCACGGGCCAGTTCGGGGCCGGGCCCCGGATCGGGCATTGCCTTGCGCTTTCGAGTCATCGGCTTTGCCGTGGGCCGATTGCACCAGCCGGTCAAGCCTTTGGCTTCAATGTTGCGCCGCCGGTCAAGCCTCTGGCGGTAACAGGGATGGACTTCGCCCGCCCAAAGCCGGAAAACAGTGCGCATGGACCATCTCGCTGCCATCCGTGCCGCCGGCGCTGCCCCGGTCGATATCCGCGCCCTGTTTGCGGGCGAGCCTGATCGGCTGGCCCGCCTGTCGGCCAGTGCCTGCGGGCTGCACATGGATCTGTCGCGCCTCGCGCTGCCGCTGCCGGTGCTGGATCAACTGCTCGCCGCCTGCACGGCTGCCGATCTGCCGGGCTGGCGGGCGCGGCTGCTGGGTGGCGAGGTCGTGAACCTATCGGAAGGCCGCGCCGCCACTCACACCGCCGAACGCGGCATCGGCAGCCCGGCTGATGTCGCGGTGGCCCAGGCCGCCGCCAAAGACGTGGCGCGCATCGCCGATCAGCTGCGCGCCGACGGCGTGAGCGACGTGATCCTGATCGGCATCGGCGGTTCGGCGTTGGGGCCGGCACTGCTGAACGATGCGCTGGGCCGCGATGGTGATGGTCCCCGCATCCATGTCGTCTCCAACATCGATGGCGAGGCGCTGCACCGCGCACTGGCCGCCTGCCAGCCGGCAACAACGCGGCTGGTCGTCATCTCGAAAACCTTCACCACCGCCGAAACCATGACCAACGCCGAAACCGCGCTGGCGCGGCTGGCCGGTCGCCGCTCCGATTGCATCGCCATCACTGCCCGCCCGGATCGCGCCGCGGTGTGGGGCGCCGGCCATGTGCTGCCCTTCGCCGAGTCGGTGGGCGGGCGTTATTCGCTGTGGTCCGCCGTCGGCCTGCCGCTCGCCATCCGCTGCGGACCCGACGCGCTCAGCCAGTTGCGCGCCGGCGCCGCCGCCATGGACGCGCATTTCCGTGACACCCCGTTGGCGCACAATCTGCCGGTGCTGGCCGCGCTTGCAGATGTGTGGGCCGCCCACGGCCAGGGCCGGCAGACGCGCGGCCTCTTCGCCTATGATGAACGGCTGCGGCTGCTGCCTTCCTATCTGCAACAGCTGGAAATGGAATCGAACGGCAAGAGCGTCGCCCGCGATGGCAGCCCGCTGCCCGGGCCAACCGCCGCCATCACCTGGGGTGGCACCGGCACCGATGCACAGCACGCCGTGTTCCAGCTGATCCACCAGGGCACCTGTGTGGGCCCGGTGGAGTTTGTCGCCGTTCTGGAACCGGCGCACGGCCTGCCCGCCACCCACCACCGCCAGTTGCTGGCCAATTGCTTCGCGCAAGGGGCGGCATTGCTGAAGGGGCGCAGTTTCGAAGCGGCGCTGGCGCTTTCGGGCGGCGACGAAGCGCTGGCCCACGCCAAGACATTCAGCGGCAACCGGCCATCCTCCACCCTGTTGCTCGATCGCCTCGATCCGGCCACGCTGGGCGCGGCTCTGGCTTTCTACGAACACCGGACGTTCGTGGCGGCCGTGCTGCTCGGCATCAACCCGTTCGATCAATGGGGTGTGGAATTGGGCAAGGAACTGGCCAATGCCCTGCTGGCCGGGGAAGATCTGGGCTTCGATCCCTCCACCGCGCGGCTGGTGGCGCGGGCGGGACTCTGAACGAAAAAACGGCGGCCACCCCGGGTCTGGGTGGCCGCCGCAAGACCGGCCGGCGGGAGGGCGCCGGCAGGCGGGTTTCAACGCCGCTCAGCGAACTGCACGGTGCTGGCGAGCTGGGTGCGGGCCAGGGCGAACTTTTTCGCGGCTTCGTGGGCATTGCCTTCCGCGCAGATCTTCTCGGCGATCTTCACCGAACGCAGGGCCTTGGCGGCATCCTGCGGGTTGGCGCTGGCGGCTTCGGTGCGCAGCTGCTCGGCCTGCACGGCGCATTGCGTGGTGCCGGCGTGCGCCGGAGTGATCGCGGCAAAGGGCAGGGTGGCGGTCAGCATCAGGGCGGCGATGGTCAGGCGGTCGATGGTGGAACGTGCGATCATGGTCTGGGTCCTTTCGTTCGGCGGCAGGGACTGGCTTGCCGATGACTGGGTTTTAAGTCACACTCAGACCCAAGTTAATCCACGCAATGATTGTCGCCCCATGAAGAACAGCTACACAATCCCGCGCAATCTGCTCGATGGCCTCGAAGCCTTCCTGCGTGTCGCCGAACGCAAGTCCTTCCGCGAAGCCGCCGAGGATCTGGGCGTCTCGCCATCGGCCATCAGCCAGACGGTGCGCCAGCTGGAAGAGCGCATCGGCGTGCCGCTGTTCATCCGTACCACGCGATCGGTGGGCCTCACCGAAGCCGGTGCGCTGTTCCACGCCCAGGCCGCCCCCGCCTTCGCCAGCCTGGTGAACGGCTGGGAAGGCGCGCGCACCTATGGCGGGCGCCCGGCCGGGCTGCTTCGGCTCAACATGCCGCGATCGGTGGTGCCGATCCTGATCGAACCGATCATCGCCGATTTCTGCGCCCGCTATCCTGATGTGGACGTGGAAGTGACCGGCGAAGATGCGCTGATCGATCTGGCCGCCAGCGGGCACGATGCCGGCATCAGGGTGGGCGAACTGCTGGAGGCAGACATGATCAGCGTGCGCCTGTCGCCTGCCTTCCGCTTCGTCACCGTGGCGTCACCTGCCTATCTCGCGGCACATGGTCGGCCCTATGCCCCGATCGATCTGAAACAGCACAATTGCATCCGCCAGCGCATCTCCAGCGGCGCCATGATGCCGTGGCGGCTTTTGGACGGCAACCGCAGCATCGAAGTGGCGGTGAAAGGCCGGGTCATCGTCAACGATATGGCGTCGGTGGTCTCGCTCGCACAGCGGGGCATGGGCCTGGCGCAAGTCAGCGAGCCGCTCGTCCTCGGACAGGTGCGCGATGGCGAACTGGAAGTCGTGCTGGGCGATATGGCCACCTCCAGCCCCGGCCTCTTCCTCCACTACCCCGGCCATGCCCAGGTGCTCCCCAAGCTGCGCGCCTTCATCGATCATGTGAAAGCAGCCGTGGCGTCGGGTATGCTGGACCGGCTGATTCCGCCCGTTTGAACCCGCCTTCAATACACCGGGCGCACATCCGGTTCGCGGGCCCAGATGCGGCCGGCGCTGGCGGTTTCGATGAAGACGCCGGCACCGGGATCGAGGTCGCAGATGCCTTCGTCTTCGCATACGCCGGCCGCTGCGAGCAGGGGAAGGGCCTGCGGTGTCGTGCCGATGACTTTCAGGTGGGCGAAGGCATCGTGCACCCAGGCCACGGCGGCGGCATCGCCGAGCAGGGCCGTGGTGCCGGTTTCGGATGCGATGATCGCCACGGCGTCGAACAGCACGGAAGGGCCGCCGGCCAGTTGGTGATCGGCTTTCAGCTTTGTGCCGTCGCTGAGGGTGACGCCCCCGATGGTGGGGCAGATGATCTTGACCTTGGCGCCGGCAGCGAGGGCGGCTTTCAGGAGGGCGGTCACCGTGGCGGCGTCACTGCCGTCTGTCACAAGGGCGCCGATCTGGCGGCCGGTGAGCGGTGGCACACCGCGCGCCAGCATGCTGAGGCTGGGAGCGGGGGCGAGATCGATGCGCGGGGCCACGGCAGGGGTGGCGGCCGTGATCGGCTCGCTGTGGCCCAGGCCGGCGGCGACGCGGTTGCCCAGATCGGCATCGATCACCACCAGATGGCCCAGCATGGCATCGCGCACGATATCGGCCTCCACCTTTGAAAGCTCGAAAACCAGCGCGGCGACGATGTGATCCTGTTCCGGCACGCTCTGGCTTTCGAAGAACAGGCGGGCCTGGCTGTAGTGATCGCTGAACGTGGCAGAGCGTTCGCGTTGCTTGGTGCCCATCATGGCGGCGGGAAAGCTGCGAAAGCCCTTTGTGGGGCTTTCGCGCGGGCCGGACGGATCGAGCAGGCTGGGCGTGTAGGTGACGCGTTGCGGGTGGACCTGCATCTGCATGTGGCCGTCGCGCTGCATGTTGGCGAATGGGCATTTCGGCGCGTTGATCGGGATCTGGTGGAAATTGGTCGAGCCGAGCCGGCTGAGCTGGGTGTCGAGATAGGAGAAATTGCGACCGTGCAGCAGCGGATCGTCGGAGAAATCGACGCCCGGCACCAGGTTCTGGGTGCAGAAGGCCACCTGTTCAGTTTCATCGAACACATTGGCCGGATTGCGATCCAGCACCAGCCGGCCGACCACGCGCAGCGGCACGATTTCTTCCGGGATCAGCTTGGTGGCGTCGAGATGGTCGAAATCGAAGCCAGCGGCGTCTTCCTCGCTGAACAACTGCACGCCCAGTTCCCATTCGGGAAAATCACCGGATTCAATGGCTTCATACAGATCACGGCGGTGGTAATCCGGATCGGCGCCGTTGATCTTCACCGCTTCATCCCACACCACCGATTGCAGGCCCAATTTGGGCGTCCAGTGGAATTTGACGAAGGTGGATTGGCCGGCAGCATTGACCAGGCGGAAACTGTGCACGCCAAAGCCCTGCATCATCCGCACCGATCGCGGGATGGTGCGATCAGACATTTGCCACATCACCATGTGCATGGCTTCGGGCGTCATGGCGATCCAGTCCCAGAAGGTATCATGTGCCGAAGCGGCCTGCGGGAAGCCGCGATCAGGCTCTTCCTTCACGGCGTGGGCGAGATCGGGGAATTTCATCGCATCCTGGATGAAGAACACCGGGATATTGTTGCCCACCAGATCCCAATTGCCTTCCTTGGTGTAGAATTTCACCGCAAAGCCGCGCACATCGCGCGCCAAGTCAGCCGATCCGCGATTGCCGGCCACGGTGGAAAACCGCACGAACACCGGCGTGCGGTGGCCCACCTCGCCCAGCACCTGCGCCATGGTCAGTTCGGCCAGGCTGTGAGTCAGCTCGAAATAGCCGTGCGCCGCCAACCCACGGGCGTGGACAACGCGCTCAGGAATACGCTCGTGATCGAAATGGAAGATCTTTTCGCGCAGCACCATGTCTTCCAGCAACAGCGCCCC
>JAIXQM010000019.1 GCA_027485735.1 Sphingomonadales bacterium
GCACCCTTGATTGGGTGATCGTGCGCCCGCCCGGCGTCTATGGCCCCGGCGATGCCGAGATGCGCGACCTGTTCAGCCTCGCGCGCTTCGGCTTGGGCCTTGCTCCCGGACGGCCTGGCGCCCGCATCAGCCTGATCCATGTCGACGATCTGGCCCGCGCCCTGCTTGCGCTGGCAAACGCGGGCCCATCCCGCGAGATCCTGGAAATCGATGATGGGTCCGGCGGCTATACCCACGGCCAGCATGCCAGCGCGATGGCTCGCGCGGTGGGACGCGCCCGCGCCCGCATGATCCCGATCAGCAACCGGCTGCTCGGCCTTGCTGCCAGCATGGCGACCCTGATGGCCGGCTGGAAGGGCGAACTGCCCAAGCTCAGCCGCGACCGCGCCTTCTATCTTGCTCATCCCGATTGGGTGGCGCGCGGCGGCAATGAACGTCTCGGCGCCATCTGGCAGCCGCAGATCGGGCTGGATGATGGCATGGCCGATACGGTGCGCGATTACCGCCAAAGAGGTTGGCTGTAACGCGGCTGGCTATAGCCCCAGCGCCGTCTGGAGCAGGAACACGACAAAGGTGGCGATCAGCCCGCCGATGATCACGCGATAACCCCAGCCGAGATATTTATACTTCTTCTGCGCCAGCACCTGGCCCAGTTGATAGACATCGCGGGCCATGGCCACCTGGATGGCATGATCATCGGCGTTGGTGCGCTCCAGCCAGTCAATCCAGTCAGCCTCGGTCAACTGGGTGAAACCGCCGAAGAACAACAGGTTGGGAGGTGCTGCCGGCCCGTTCCCGCCACCCAGTTTGGGCAGCACCGCCAGCATGCACAGCACCGCGGCCAGCCCGGAAGACGCCGCCAGCACCAAAAGCGCCGGGTTGGTCGCGGCTTCCTTCACCACCAGCGCAAACACCACCGAATTGACCCCGATGATGATGCTGGCCTTCTGATCGGCCATCGCCGACAGCGTGACATGGTGCTGCTGCATGGTGCGCATCAGATGGATGGCGTTGGCGTGGCTTGCACCCGGAAGCGGCGGCGGCGCGCCCTGTGCATCCTCGTCGATGCTGATGTCGGTTGTGTCCCCCATCCGCGGCATGATGGCACCAACGCCCGCGCTCCGCAATTTGGCCATGATGTGAGGGCAAGGGGCCAAGAAAGCATATCATTGGAGCCTTCATGACCGACCGCGCAACCGTTTACGCCCGCATCATCGAACTGATCGAGCCGCTGAACACCAAGAAGGTGGCACTCACCGAAGCCACCAGCTTTGCCGGCGACATGGAAATGGACAGCCTGACCGTGATGGACCTTGTCGCCAGCATGGAAGACGAGTGGGACATCATGATCCCGCTGAACCTGCTGCCTGATCTGGAAACCATCGGCCAGGTGGCCGATGCCGTGGCCGGGCTGGTCGCCAAGAAGGGTTGAGGCAATGACAAATCCTCCTGTCCTCGATCTTCTCGCCAAATATGATCCGCTGATCGCCGAACACGCCGGGCTGCTCTCCACCGGCATCCGCGATCCGTTCGGCATCGTGATGGAAAAGGTGCTTTCCCCCACCGAAGCCATCATCAAGGGCCGCCACACCATCCTGCTCGGCACCTACAACTATATGGGGATGACCTTCGATGCCGACGTCATCGAAGCCGGCCGGCAGGCGCTTACCGATTTCGGCGCCGGCACCACCGGCAGCCGCGTCTTGAACGGTACCTATCAGACCCACGCCGCCTGCGAAGAAGCCCTGAAAGACTTCTATGGCATGTCCCACGCCATGGTGTTCTCCACTGGTTACCAGGCCAATCTCGGCATGGTGTCCACGCTGGCCGGCAAGGGCGATTTCATCATCCTCGATGCCGACAGTCACGCCAGCATCTATGATGGCTGCAAGATGTCCAACGCCGATATCGTGCGCTTCCGCCACAATGATGTCGCCGATCTCGAAAAGCGCCTGAAGCGCCTGCCGCCCGAAGCCGGCAAGCTGGTGGTGCTGGAAGGCGTCTATTCGATGCTGGGTGATGTTGCGCCGCTGCCGGAACTGGTGGCGGTGGCCAAGGCGCACGGTGCCATGGTGCTGGTCGATGAAGCCCACGGCATGGGCTTCTTCGGCGAGCATGGCCGCGGCGTCTATGAAGAACAGGGCGTGGCGGACGATGTTGATTTCGTCGTCGGCACCTTCTCCAAGTCCGTCGGCACGGTGGGCGGCTTCTGCGTCTCCAACCATCCCAAGTTCGAGATCCTGCGCCTGGTCTGCCGGCCCTACACCTTCACCGCCTCGCTGCCGCCGGCGGTGATTGCGTGCTCCACCACCAGTATCCGCAAACTGATGACGGCGCACGACAAGCGCGCCCGGCTGTGGGAAGCGACACGGCGCCTGCACGGTGGGTTGAAAGCGCGCGGTTTCCGCCTGGCCACCGATACGCCGGAAAGCGCCATCGTTTCGGTGCTGATGCCAGATCAGGAAACCACCGCGCTGATGTGGTCCACCCTGATCGAGCTGGGCGTCTATGTGAACATGAGCCGGCCGCCTGCCACGCCGGCTGGCGTGTTCCTGCTGCGCTGCTCCATCTGCGCGCTGCACAGCGATGAGCAGATCGACATCGTGCTCGCCAAGTTCGAACAGGCCGCGCAAATGGCCCAACTGGCTCTGCACGAACACGCCTGATTTGTTCATGACGGGGCCATCCCGGGCGGCTATAGGATAGCCGCCCGGTCGCCGTCGCGTCCGGAGAAGGACTTTGCCTGCGGCGTGACCAAGCGCATCGATCGCTATCTGTTCGGCCTGATCATCGTGCCGTTGTTCGGCACGCTGGTGGTGGCCGCCATGCTGCTGGTGCTTGATCGCATGCTGCGCCTGTTCGATTTCGTCATCAACGAAGGCGGGCCGGTCAGTGTGGTCTGGCGCATGCTGGGCAATCTGCTGCCGGAATATCTGTCGCTGGGCATCCCGATCGGCGTGATGCTGGGCATCTTGCTCGCCTTCCGCCGGCTCGCCATGTCGTCGGAACTCGATACGCTGCTGGCCGTGGGCGTGTCGTACAAGCGGCTGCTGCGCGTGCCGTTCGTGTTTGCCACGGTGTTTGCCGTGGTCAATTTCGGCATCGTCGGCTGGCTGCAACCCGTCACCCGCTATGCCTATGAAAATCTGCGCTTCGAGCTGCGCTCCGGCGCGCTCGGCGCTTCGATCAAGGTGGGCGAATTCGCCAATCTCGGTGGCGGACTCACGTTGCGCGTGGAGGAATCCCGCAACCAGGGCGCCGATCTGCGCGGTCTGTTCGTGCGCGCCGCTGGCAAGGATGGTCAGATCGTGGCCGCCACCGCCGCGCGCGGCACCTTCCTCGCTACCGACGATCCCGAATATATCCTGCTGCGCCTGCGCGAAGGCACGCTGGTGCACAGCCCCAAACCCGGTGCCACCCCGCGCGTACTCGCCTTTGCCCAGCATGATCTGCCGATCCGGCTGCCGGAAATGGCCACCTTCCGCAAACGCGGCGAAGGCAATCTGGAAGCCACCCTGCCGGAACTGTTGCACACCATGGTCACCGCCACCGACGCAACCGAGCAGCGCAGCGCCTCGGCCAGTTTCAACCGCCGCATCGTGCAGTGCGTGATCATGTTCCTGTTGCCGTTCCTGGCGTTGCCAATGGCAGTGCCGCCGAAGCGTTCGACCTCGGCACTCGGCGTGTTCCTCTCCATCATCGCGCTCGTCACTTTCCACAAGTTCACCGAATATGGCGAACGCATGGGCACGCTGGGCCGGGTGGATCCGGTGCTGGCGCAATGGGTGCCCTTTGCGCTGTTCCTCGGCATGGCGCTGTGGCTATTCCGCGTGCTGGAACGGCCGGGTGGCCAGCCGATCGGCGCGCTCGATCGCTGGTTCGGCAAGATCACCGGCTTCCTCTCCGGCCTCGCCGGCAAACTGGTGCGGCGCCAGAACTGGGCCGACGACGTGTTGTCGGCCGGGTAAACGCGCACCGTGAAGCTCCTCTCCATCCTGTTCCCGTCGCGCACCATCGCCTGGTACACGGCGCGCATGTTCCTGGTGCGGGTCGCGGCCTTCATCATCGGGCTGACCGTGATCTTGCAGTCGCTCGATCTGCTCTCGGAATCCGGCAAGGTGCTGGCGGCAGCAGGCAACACCGAATCCGATCTGTGGGTCTATGTTTCGCTGCGGGCGCCGCAGATCGTGCAGCTGTTCCTGCCCTTTTCGGTGCTGCTGGCGACGCTGGTGACGCTGGCCACGCTCAACCAGAACAGCGAGGTGGTGATCTTCAAGGGCGCCGGGCTGAGCGCGCACCATATTCTCGCCCCGCTGATGGTGGCGGCGCTGGGCGTGGCGGCCGCCAATTTCCTGTGGAACGAACGCATCGGCACCAGTGCCAGTGCAACGCTGAAGGCCTGGCAGGAACAGGAATATCGGAAATCCCCCACGGCCGCGCCCAAGAGCACGCAAAGCTGGGTGCGCGGCGGCGATGATCTGTTCCACGCCGATGCCGTGGCCGGGCGCGGCGACGGCACGCGCCTCACCGGCGTCACCATCTATGACCGGCGCGACAATGGCCTGGTGCAGGTGGTGATGGCGGCCAGCGCCACGCCGATCGGTGGCGGCTGGCGATTGCGCGACGTGCGTCTGTTCGATGTGGCCAGCGGCGGGCTGGAATCGCGGGCGAGCCTGGATTTTGCGACCGAGGTGGTGCCGCGCCAGTTCAACACCACCAGCATCAATCCCAATTTCATCGCGCTGTGGGATTTGTGGCCGCAGATCGGCGAACAGCGCGCCGCCGGCAAGCCCACCGACGTGCTGGAAGCCGCCGCCTGGCACAAGATTTCGGGGCCCTTGTCGGCCGTACTGATGCCGCTGCTGGGCGCGGTCGCCGCCTTTGGGCTGGCGCGATCGGGCAAATTGTTCGTGCGCGCCGTGATCGGCATGGCGCTGGGCTTTGCTTTCTTTGTGGCCGATAACTTCATGCTGGCGATGGGCAATTTTGGCACGGTACCGCCGCTGATGGCGGCTTGGGCGCCGTTCCTGCTGTTCCTGCTGATTGGCGAGGCCGTGCTGATCCGCACAGAAGAATAAGCTTCGCAAATTTGCCTTGATTGCCGCCTATCACCGCCCGCGATGACCACGATCACCCTCAAGCGCGTTGAAAGCGCTGCCGACCGCAAGGCCTTCGTCGATCTGGTGTGGAAACTCTACGCCCATGATCCGCACTGGGTGCCGCCGCTGAAAGCCGAAATGCTCGGCCTGATTGGCGGCATCAAATCCAACCCCTGGTTCGGCCACGCCGAAGCCGCCTTCTGGTTGGCCCTGAAAGATGGCGACGTGGTCGGCCGCATTTCGGCGCAGGTCGATCAACTGGTGATCGCCCCCACCGCCCCCGGTGGCGGGCCTGGAACCGGCCATTGGGGCATGTTCGAATGCATCGACGATGCCGCCGTGGCCGAAGCGCTGTTCGGTGCCGCAGAAGACTGGCTGAAGGCCAAGGGCATGACCCGCGCGCTTGGCCCGTTCAGCCTTTCCGTGTGGGATGAGCCAGGCCTGTTGGTGCAGGGTTTTGAAGGGCCGCCAACGGTGATGATGGGGCATCATCTGCCCTATTACGAACGGATGGTGACGGCGCGCGGCTACACCGGCGCCAAGGATCTGCACGCCTGGTCGCTGCCCATCGGCCAGCCCTTCCCGGAAATGGTGCAGCGCATCGTCGCTTTCTCCGAACGCAACGCCAAGCTGGTAACGCGGCCGGTGGATAAATCGAAGTTCGACCAGGAAGCCGCCCTGATCCTCGATATCCTCAACGATGCCTGGTCGGATAACTGGGGTTTCGTGCCGCTCACCCCGGCCGAAATTGCCTATGTCGGCAAGAAGCTGAAGCCGATCATCTTCGAAGGCCTGGTGCGCGTCGCCGAATATGAAGGCGTACCGGTTGGCTTCATGATCACCCTGCCCGACATCAACGAGCTGACCCGCGATCTCAACGGCAATCTCTTCCCGTTCGGTTGGGCCAAATTGCTGTGGCGGCTGCGCGCGCCCAAGGTGAAGCGCATGCGCGTGCCGCTGATGGGTATTCGCAAATCGCTGCAGGGCCACCGCGTCGCTTCGCTGATGGCGTTCCAGATGATCGAATATATCCGCCGCGTCGCCGTGACAGAATTCGGCGCCAGCGAAGGCGAACTCGGCTGGGTTCTGGATGACAACGGCCCGATGCGCTCCGTCGCCGACGCCATCGACAGCCACGTGACGCGCACCTACCGCATCTACGAACGGGCGCTCTAGAACGGCTTCCGACCAATCCGAATCAACGTCATCGCCTTCGGCGACCCCTTCGGGGCGGGCTGAATTTGGCCCGTGCCACTGATCCAGATTGATTGGAAACCGCTCTAACGAAAAAGGGGAGCGGTCGCCCGCTCCCCCCCTTCATTCAGAATACCCGGGCTTATTTCGCCGTGATCAGCTTCACGCCGGTATAGCGGCCCGGCGTGTTGCCGCGCTGCACCAGCATCAACACCGTGTCCTTGCCGGCCTTGCGTTCGGCGTCGACGGCCGCAGCCGCTTCGGCGGGGCTGGTCACCGGCTTCTGACCGATCTTCAGGATGACGTCGCCGCGCTGCAAGCCCTTGGTGGCTGCATCCGACGACGGGCTGATGCCGGCAATGACCACGCCCTGGACCTTTTCATCCAGCTTCAGCTGCTGGCGCAGCACCGGGGTGAGCGGCTGCAGGGTGATGCCCAGACTGGCCTTGGCGGCTTCGATGCCGGGGGCCTTGCTGGTGTCTTCAGCGGCCGGTTCGTCGTCCGAAGGCAGGCCAGCGCGCTGCGCCACCACGGCTTCGGATGGGCGCTGCGCGATGATGGCGTTCACCTTCTGGCGCTTGCCTTCACGAATCAGTTCGATCGGGATGGTGGAGCCGATCGGCGTGGTGGCAACGATGTACGAAAGGCTGTTGTCGAAATTCACTTCGCGGCCAGCCACCGTCACGATCACGTCACCCTGGCGCACACCGGCGCGCGCAGCCGGGCCGTTGGGCTCGACGCTGGCAACAATCTCGCCCTTGTCCTTGGGCAGGCCCAGACCGGCAGCGATATCGGCCGAAAGCCGCTGGATAGCGACGCCCAGATAACCGCGCTTCACCGCACCGGTCGCCTTCAGCTGATCGACCACCGGCTTGGCCAGTTCGGCCGGGATGGCAAAGCCCAGGCCAACGTTGCCGCCGGTGGGCGAGAAGATCGCCGTGTTGATGCCGATCACATTGCCGGCCAAATCGAACAGCGGACCGCCGCTGTTGCCCTGGTTGATGCTGGCATCAGTCTGGATATAGCGGTCATACTGGCCCGAACCGATATCGCGATGCAGGGCGGAAATGATGCCGGCGGTGACGGTGCCGCCCAGGCCGAACGGATTGCCAATGGCAATGGACCAATCGCCGACGCGCGTGGTTTCACTGTTGCCGAATTGCACGAACGGCAGCCCGGTCGCCTCGATCTTCAGCACGGCCAGATCGGTGAGCGGATCGCGGCCGACCACGCGCGCCTTATACTCGCGCCGGTCCGACAATGTGACCGTGATCGATTCGACCGGCTGGTTGCGGCCTTCGCCGGCCGAAATCACGTGGTTGTTGGTAACGATATAGCCATCAGCGGCGATGACGAAGCCGCTGCCCAGGCTGGTCGCCTCGCGCGTCACCGGCTCACCGCCGTCCTGCTGTTCCTGGAAACGGCGGAACAGATCTTCCAGCGGATTGCCGCCGGGCTGGCCGGGCATGCGGCGCATGCGGCCGATTTCTACCTTTTGTGTGGTCGACACGTTCACCACCGCCGGCGCCAACCGCGCCGTCAGATCGGCAAAGCTGCGCGGCGCGCCACCGGGTGGCGCAATGGCCACGGCCGGTGCCACGGCGTTCTGCGCCGGCTGGGTGGCAGGCGCCTGCGCGACGGCAATGGCAGCCAGGCCAGTGGCCAGCACGGCGACGGGAACAAGCGAACGAACGATCTTTGACTTCATGTTTGTCTTTCTGGTTGCAATGCGGTTGAGCCCACCTGGCTTATGCGAACAACACGCCTAACCGTGCATGAACAAGGCCGAACGGCTCAGCGATTGCCCTTGCGGCCTTCGAACTCGCGCAGGAATTCATTGTTCGGCCCCAGGATCACGGTGGCGGTGCCGTCTTCGAACGTGGTGCGATAGGCCTGCATGGCGCGATAGAAGGCATAGAATTCCGGATCCTTGCCGAAACTGTCGGCATAGATGCGGGCCGCGCTGGCATCGGCTTCGGCCTGCACCAATTGCGCCTGCTTGTTGCCCTGGGCGCGGATGGTCGCCGCTTCCTGCTGCCGGGCCGAGGCCATGCGCGCATACGCTGCTTCCAGCGGCGGGCCCGACGGCAGATCGGCGCGCTTGATACGCACGTCCACGATTTCGGCGCCATATTGCTTGGCCTGGCTGTTCACGCTGGACTGGATATCATCCATCAGCGCCCCGCGTTCCGGCGACAGCAGCGCGGCAAATGGCTGTTTGCCCAGTTCGTTGCGCAGCTTCGATGCCAGGATTCGCTTCAGCGCGTCCGCCGCATTCTGTTCGGTGCCCACAGTTTCCACCATGCGCTGCGGGTTGACGATACGGAACCGCGCAAAGGCATCCACCACCAGCCGCAGCTGATCGGTGGAAAGCACCGTCTGCGCATCGATATCCAGATCCATGATGCGCTTGTCGATGAAGCGCACGTCTTCGATGAAGGGCACCTTCATCGTCAGGCCGGCGCCGGTTTCGCCCAGCTTTGCCTTCGGATCATATTCGTTCACGATCCGCTCCGGCTTGCCCAGGCGCAGCACCACGGCCTGCTGGGTTTCGGGAACGGTGTAGAAACTGCTCATCGCCAGCACGACGAGGGCAAAGCCCAGGCCGGCCAGTATTGCAGGATTGCGGGTCAAAGTGGCCATCGTGATTCTTTCCGTTACCGCTGTGCCGGAGCCGGGGCCGGCTCGGCCGGCGCGATTGCCGCGCGGCGGCGCACTTCAGGCAGCGGCAAATAGGGCGCCACGCCGGGAGCATCCACCACGGTCTTTTCCACCTTGGCCAGCACCTTTTCCATTGTTTCCAGATACATGCGCTTGCGCGTCACTTCCGGGGCCAGGCGATACTGGGCATAAACGGCATCAAAGCCGGCGGCATCGCCCTGCGCCTTGGCGACCAGCGCCTGGGCATAGGTGCGGGCGCGGTTCAGATATTGCTGCGCGTCCTGCTGGGCCGCGGAAACATCCTTGAACGCGCCATCGATGGCGGCGGGCGGATCGGCCTGCTTGATATCCACGCCGCGCACATCAACACCGCTGCGATAGCTATCAAGCAGTTCCTGCATGCGTTCGCGCACCCGATCGGCGATCTGGGCGCGTTGCGGTCCCAGTGCATCATTCAGCGAGGCGCGGCTGATTTCGGCACGCATCGCCGATTCGGCCACTTCGCGCACGGTTTTTTCCGGATCGGAAAGCTCATACAGGAAGCTTTCCGGATTCCGGATCTTCCAGCGCACGGTGTAAGCAAGGTTGATGATATTCTGATCGCCGGTGAGCATCAGATTCTCGTTGGCGCCTTCGCTCGACGAGATATCGATGATGTTGATCTGCTCAACCTTGCGCAGTTCCACCGCATCAATCGGCCACGGCAGCTTGAAATGCACGCCCGGGCCGGTGGTCGAAACATAGGCGCCAAAACGCTGCACCACTGCAGCTGACTGCGCATCCACCGAGTAGAAACTGGAAAACACCACCCAGGCCGCCACGATCGCTCCGCCGGCCCATACCAGCCAGCGGCCATCACCAACATCGAAACCGCCGCCGCTGCCGCCACTGCCGCCGCCAAACTGGGTTTTCAGACGTTCCTGGCTGCGCCGGATCAGATCATCGAAATCGCCGCCGCGGCTCTGCCCGGGCTTGCCCATCGGGCGGCGCGGCGGGCCTTCGCCCCATGGATTGACGGGCCGGTTTTCAGGCTTCTTGGCCGCCGGCTCTTCACCTTCGGCACCGGACGGGCTGTCGCCGCCACCTTCACCATTGTTCTGCCATGGCATGGACTGGATGAAACCTTATCGAAAGACGTTGAAACATCTATATACGGACGCCGAACGGGGATTGCGAGACCATGCGGCACTGCGGCGGCATTTGTCTGCGGTTATGGCCTCGACTGCAAGGAAGAACAGGCTGATGGCCGTGAAGAACGATGTGATGACCGCGCTGACCGCGGTGGCTGATCCGGCCGGCGGCGGCACCGTGGTGGAAACCGGCCGCGCCGCTGGCGTCGTGGTGAAGGACGATGGCACCGTGGGCCTGGTGCTGGCGGTGGACGGCCTCGACAAGACCACGGCCGAGCGCCTGCAGGCCACCGTTGAAGCCGCCGTGAAGCGCGTGCCCGGTGTGAGCGTCGCGCGCATCATTCTCACCGCCGACAGAGCCGCGACGCCCACGGCCGCACCGAAGGCCAGCACCGTGCCGGGCATCCGCAAGCTGGTTGCAGTGGCCAGCGGCAAGGGCGGCGTTGGCAAATCCACCGTGGCCGCCAACCTGGCTTTCGCCTTGGCCCGCGCCGGGCAAACGGTCGGCCTGCTTGATGCCGATGTCTATGGCCCCTCCGTGCCCACCCTGTTGGGCATCGAAGGCCGCGCCCGGGTTGAGAATGACAAGCTGCAACCCGAAGTGCGCCATGGCATCAAGGCGCTTTCGATGGGCATGATGACCGATCCCACCAAGGCGATCGTCTGGCGCGGGCCGATGGCGTCCTCAGCGCTCGTCCAGATGGTCGAACAATGTGATTGGGGCGCGCTCGACGTGCTGGTCATCGATCTGCCGCCCGGCACCGGCGACGTGCAGCTCACGCTCGCACAGAAACTCAAGCCCGATGGCGCGCTGATCGTCTCCACCCCGCAGGATCTCGCCCTCATCGATGCCCGCCGCGCCGTCGCCATGTTCGGCGAAGTGAATGTGCGCGTGCTCGGCGTGGTCGA
>JAIXQM010000240.1 GCA_027485735.1 Sphingomonadales bacterium
ATCGCGCGTTCGATCCAGGCGCGGGTGTCGGGGATGGCGGCTTCGACCTGGGGGAGATCGTTGACGCAGAGGAACTTGAACTGCGGTTGGCACGCGCGGGCGAGGTAGGCGCGCACTTGGGGTAGCGGGTAATCCAGCACGGCGCCGGTGCGCAGGTGGAGATGGTCTTCGCCGGTGTGCAGCACGGCGACGCCGGCGGCGATGCAGGCGTGGTTGTGCAGGCCTTGTGGCAGGAATTGCGAGACGCAGCGGAAGCGGTGGCCGAGGTTGGCGACAAACGCGGCGTGGTGCTGATCGTAGAGGCCTGCCAGCACGGAGCGGCGCAGCGGGTGGACCACGTGAGCGGCGCGGAACAGATGGTCTGCGCTGAAACCGGCGAGTGACGCGGCGTTGATCTGGGTCAGTGCGTTGAGCAGCGCCGGGTCGTCACGGCTGGCCGGATCGGCGGCGATGGCGCTCTGATCCACCCAGGCGCCGCGCAGCACCGGTGCCGCGCCATGAAACACGTCGCCGGGCGCCAGCGGCCCGGTGAGGAACACATCATCGTTGAAATAGACGAAGCGCTCGGCCAGGCCGGGAATGCGCCACAACAGCGTCTCGATGGCCAGCGAGTTGAAGGTGGGCAGCGCGTGTTGATGGCCGGCAAACAGGGTGAGGTGATCGACAATCCGCACCCGCGCCACCAGATCGGCCGGCAGGCGCGACAGATCGGGCGCCTGCGCATCGGTGATGATCCAGATCCGCCCGATCCACGGCGCGTGATTGGCGATGGAACGCAGGCAATAGCCCAGCTCGTCATTGCAGGCCCAGCGGTGCGGGTTGACGGCATTGGCATTGCGCCCGGCATGCGGCTGATGGCGCTGGCGTTTGGCCCGGTGGGCGGGGTCATCCCCATCAACCCAGGTGATGACGGCGTCGATGCGCGCGTCGTCTTTGATGAACTGCATTGATCCCGTCCGGGCGCGTGTTTTGTCCGCCACGATAGAACAGGACTGCGGTGCCCATGGGGCCGCGCGTGTGACAAGTCAATGACAGGGGTGGGATTGGAAGGACGAAGAGCCTCCTCTTCTTGTCCGTCATGCTGGCGCAGGCCAGCATCCACGGTGGCGCCTGGGCTTCCCCATTTACGTTGGGCCCGACGGTGGATGCTGGCCTGCGCCAGCATGACAAATTGGACGAGAATGGGCTGAGACTTACTTCTGGAACGCTGCCGCAATCTCCAATTTCACCTCGTCGCCCACGAACGGCACGCCGAAGCCCAGCCCGAATTCGCTGCGCCGGATGGTGCCGGTGGCGCGGAAGCCGATGTTTTCCTTGCCGCCCATGTTGGGTGGGGTGCGGCCGGCGCCGTAGAAGGTCACATCCAGCGTGACCGGCTTGGTTACGCCGTTGAAGGTGAAATCGCCGGTGAGTTTGGCGGTCTGGCCGGTGGTGACCAGTTTGGTGGAGACGAAGCGGGCGTCGGCCGGGGTGGAGCCGAAGAAATCGGGTTTGCCGCCGTCCTTGGCAGGGCGCAGCAGATGCTGGGTGAGGCCGGTGCTGGCGGTGGTCACCTTGGCGACGGGGATGGTCACGTCCAGTTTGGTTGCCTCTGGCTGGCGGGGATCGAAGGTCAGGCTGCCGGTGACGCTGCCGAACATGCCAGTGTAGGGCGTGAAGCCGAGGTGATCGAGCGTCCACACCACCAGCGTGTGTTCCGGATCGGCGGTGTAGGTGCCGCCGGTGATGGCGGCTGGATTGCGGCTGCCCGGCGCTTGCGCGGACGCTGTCTGGGCGATGGTTGCAACGGCCAGTGCCATCACGATCGGGAACATCCGCATCTTCACTCTCCAACTGTTTGATGCCGTCCGCCGTACAGGCCGGCTCCGGCGCCCGCCAGTGCCCCTTCTGTCTCACTGCCCCATCTGTCCTGCGCCGGCAAAGCCTGCCATCATGGCAATGTTTGGCGTGCAGGCGCAGGGCGATGGCAGCGGGGGCGGCATGGGTTCGGTCAAATCTGTCAGCGTGGTGGCCTTGTTGTGGGCCTTGGCACTGCCCACTGCGGTGCACGGCCAGGCGGCGGAGAAAGTCACCATCCACCGCGATGCCATGGGTGTGCCGCATGTGTTTGCCGATACGTCGGCGGCGGTGATGTTTGGCGCCGGTTATGCCCTGGCGCAGGACCGGCTGGCAGCGATGGAGTTGCAGCGTCGGGGGGCAGCGGGGCGGCGGGCGGAGATATTGGGCGCGTCGGCGTTGGCGGGCGACAAGACAGCGCGTGATCGGAGCCTGCCCGATGCCGAATTGATGCGCATGTATCACGCCATTCCGGCGGAACATCAGGCGATGATGCAGGCCTATGTTGACGGTATCAATCGCGCCGTGGCCGAGGTGCTGGCCGATCCGGCGCACAAGACGCCGCTGGAGTTCATCCGCTGGGGCATCAGGCCGACGCCGTGGACGTTGCTTGATTATCTCCGCTACGTCGCCTCGGTGCCGGGTGGCCGCGATGCCCATGAGATCGAGAATCTGGCGTTCTTGAATGCCATGATCAAACGCCATGGCGAACGGGTTGGCCGGCGCATTTTCAATGATGTCGTGCCGGTTTCCGATCCGGATTCGCCCACTGTGATCGCTGCGGGCGAGGATTTGGCGCCGGCGCGGCCCGTGCCAGGGGATCGCCCGGTGTCGTTGCGGGCGGGCGGGGTCGATCTCAGCGCATCACCGGCACCGCCGCCGCCCGTCGAACCGCCAAAGGGCGCCAGTCGCTGCCTGGTGATTGGCCCGCAGAAATCGGCCAGCGGCCGGGTGCTGATGCTGGAGGCGACCGCCGATGGCCCGGAGATCCATCTGCGCGGCGGCGGTTTCGATCAGGCCGGTTTCAGTTTCAACGCCTATGGCCCGCCGTTCATGGGCCGCGGCGTGCAGCATGGCTGGCTGCTCACATCGGGCGTGGCGCAGGCCAATTCGGTGTTTGCCGAACGGCTCAACCCGAAGAACAGATATCAATATTGGTTCAAGGGCGCCTGGCGCGACATGGAGCGCCGCACCGAGACCATCCTGGTGAAAGGCGCGGCGCCTGTGACGCACGAGGTGGCGCGCACCATGCATGGCCCTGTAATCCAGTGGGACAGCGCCAACAATGTGGCCTTCTCCCACAGCTTTGCCATGCGCGGCCGGGAGCTCGACAACTGGGTGGGCATTGTGGAGATGGGCCGCGCCCGCAGCATCGAGGAGTTCGAGGCCAAGGGTGTGGGCCGCATGGGTTGGAATCTGGGCATCTGTTATGGTGGCGCGGATGGCCAGATCGCGTTCTGGGAAGCCGGCACTCTGCCCAAATTGCCCGCCGGCGTTGATCCGCGCCTGCCGATACCGGGCACTGGCGATCATGAGTGGACGGGTTTTCTGACACCCGCAGAGCAGCCGCATGTGCGCAATCCGAAACAGGGCTATCTCCACGCCTGGAACAGCAAGGCGACGAGCTGGAGCCCGGAGGGCACCGAGGCCCGCATCGGCGCGGCCTTCCGCACTTGGGCCGGCAACCAGTTGGCGGCATCCGGCCGGGCGATCACCCTGCTCGACATGCGGGCGTATAACGCGGCGATCTTCAGCGCCCTGGGGGCGAGCGACCGCACACAGACGCAGCCGGCTTTCTTTGCGCCGTTCTTCCGGGCGGCGATGGAGAGCAGCAGCGATCCGGAGGTGCGCGAAGCGGGCGCGCTGATGCTGTCGTTCAACGGCCTTTACGAGGATCGCGATGCCGATCAGCGCTATGACAATGCCGGCCTGACGCTGTTCCGCCAGTGGCTGACGGTGGCGCCGGCGATGATCTTTGGTGACAGCATCGGCGACTGGTGGAGCCATGTCGATGAAGACCGCTACCTGCGCTATCAGACCAGCCTGCTGCTGCGCGCCTTGCAGGGCGACAAAGCTGGCGCGCCGTTGGCGTTCGACTGGTTCCACGGGCGCGATCGCACCCGGCTGCTGGCGGACTCGATCAAGGCGACGGTGGAGCAGTTGCGGCCGGCATTTCCGGGCAAGGCCATGGCCGATTGGAAGCGGCCGATCTTCTGGAAATATTATGATCCGGCAGCTCAGCGCCCCGATCGGCCCGTGCTGCCGGACGATCCTGATCCGCCTCGCTTGTCAGCCGTGTTGAAACTGGGGCCGGTGATGGCGCCGCACAATGGCGGCGAAGGCTGGGTGGGGTTGATGGAGATCGATTCTGCGCATCCGGCAATTTACTCGGTGGTGGATGCCGGCGGGCAGAACCTGTTCATCGACCCGCAGGGCAGGGGCAACCCGCATCTGACCGATCAGACCATGATGCACGAAAGCAACGAGCTGAAGAAGATCGAGATGAAGCCGGAGGATGTGCGGGCCGGTGCCGTTTCGATCCAGGTTCTCGACTATGTGCCCGCGAAGCCCTGAGCGTCACACTTCCAGCAGCAAGGCTTCCGTTTCGCCGATGCTGGCGGGGGTGCCGACGTGGAACCACAGGCCAGGGTGGCTGATGCCGAACATGCGGCCGGATTCCAGCGCCTTGTTCCAGGCGCGCCACATGGTGAAGGGTTCGACCGGTTCGCCATCGAACAGGTGCCGGCTGATGATCTGCACGCCGGAATAGACGAAAGGGGCGACCTTGAGCCCGGTGCGGGGCGTGAGATGGCCGAGGCCATCCATGTGGAAATCGCCGCGACCTTCGTAGCCGTGAGCGCGCGACAGCGGCACCAGCAGCAGGAGGGCGTCCATGATCGCCGGATTCCAAGCTTGCGCGATCAGGCGCAGTGTGTCGACCGGGCCGTCGATCCACATATTGTCGGCATTGATCGTGTAGAAGGCGTCGCCTTTCAGTAACGGCAGCGCCTTGGTGATGCCGCCGCCGGTTTCGAGCAGGGCTGCGCGTTCATCGGAAATGTCGATGGTGGCGGGCGATTTTCGGGCCTTCACCGCCGCCTCGATCTGATCGGCGAAATAATGCGCGTTGACCACGGCGTGTTCGATGCCGGCGGCAGCGACGTTATCGAGCGCGCGATCGAGCAGGCTGCGGCCGGCCACATCGATCAGCGGTTTCGGGCGGGTGGCGGTGAGCGGGCGCATGCGCTTGCCCAGCCCGGCGGCCATCACCATGGCGCTGGTGGGCAGCACGCATTCGATGTGCGGTTTGAGGCTGAGCGGGGCTTTGCGCATCACTTCACCTCGACGCCCTGGCGGGCGCTGGCCGGCACATTGGCATCGAACCAGGCCCGCACCGGGGCCAGCGCTGGATGGTCCAGGTTGGCATTCACCAATTCCCACAGGCGCGGGTGGAAGCGCGGGTAGGCCGGCTTGCCGTCGCGCACATAAAGGCGGGTGAAGACGCCCAATATCTTGATGTTCCGCTGGGCGGCGAGGATGGCATAGGCGGCGCGGAAGGCGGCTTCGTCGAGACCGGAGCGCGCGGCGATATAGCGGGCTATCATCGCGGCTTCCAGTTCGGGCGACACCACGCGGCGGATATCCTGCAGCAGGCTGGCCAGATCATAAGCCGGGTGGCCGGCCAAGGCGTCCTGATAATCCAGCAAGCCCAGGCGCTTGAGGCCCGGCCGGTCGAGCAGCATCAGATTATCGGCATGATAATCGCGCAGCACCAGCACGGGCGGATGGGTGAAGAGGGCGGGCCACATCGGCGCCCACGCCTTGTCGTAGCCGGGTGCTTCGGCCAGGCCGACGGCAGGCAGGTACCAATCGGGGAACAGTCGGGCTTCGCGCAGATATTCGGCTTCGCTGTAGGGCGGTACGTCTGCCGGCGGCTGCTGGTGCAGTTCGGCGAGGATATCGACGGCGGTGGCGTAAATCTCATGCTCGGCGCTGGCATCTTCGGCCAGCACCGGGTTCACGCGGCCATCGCCAAAATCTTCCAGCAGCACCAGGCCTTGTTCAAGATCGGTGGCCAGCGCTTGCGGCGCCGAAAAGCCCAGACCATTGAGATGCTTGCCGATCGCCAGAAACGGCCGGCTGTCTTCCTTGTCAGGCGGGGCGTCCATCAGCACGGCGGTGCGGCCAGCCAGTTCCACCCGGAAATAGCGGCGGAAACTGGCATCGCCGGCCAGCGGGCGCACGGCGGCGCCCCCCCAGCCATGGGCATTCAGGAACGCCCCGGTGCCGGGCGGCGGAATCATTTGGGAGAGGGAGGTGGCCACCGGCCTTCCCAAGCCGGGGGCGTGTCCCAAGTCAAGCGGCGTGGTGCGTCGCCGCTGCCGGAAAATGTCAGGCGCAGGGCCTGCAGCGGCAATCGGTGTCCCAATCGTTCCGGCCACTCGATCAACAGGGCCGCATCGGTTTCGAACAGGCCCAGTGCATCGGCCTCTGATGGATCGTCCAGCCGGTAGAGATCGACATGCCAGACCGGCACCGGCAGATCGTCATAGGGCTGCACCAGCGTGAAGGTGGGCGAAGGCACCTCGCCAGCCCAGCCCAGCGCCTTGAGCAGCCCGCGGGCAAAGGTGGATTTGCCGGCACCCAGATCGCCGTGCAGCGCCACCACGTCGCCGGGGCGCAGCGCGGCGGCCAGTTGGGCAGCCAGTGCCGTCGTCTCTGCCGGTGTGGCGAGGTGGAGTTCAGAAATCGATGGTGACATAGGCCTGAGCCAATCGGCCGGGGATGGGGCCATAAGCGCCGGCGCCGCGCAGATCATAACCTTCGACGTCGAACAGGTTGGTCACCTGCACGCGCAGCAGGGCGTTGTTGCCGGCCAGTTTGAAGCGATAGCGGCCGCCCAGATCCACGATGGTGCGCGCCGGGATGGCGACGCTGTTGCTCACCGTGGCGGTTTCCGAACTGCGATAGGCGATGCGGGTATCGAAGGAGACACCGGGGGCGAACGGCGGGCGCCAATCGGCGCTGAATTCAACACGCTGGCTGATGGCGCCCACCGGGCGTTCGCCGATGCGGCCCGGCGCGGCGCCGGGAGCGGTCACCTTCGGCCACAGCCACACCCCGCCGGCGACGATGCTGAGCGATGGCGTCAGCGGCCCGGCGACGCTGGCTTCGACGCCGCGATTGGACACGTCGCCCAGCACATCGAAGCGGCCATTGGCATCCAGGTTGAAATAGGGCTTGGTGATGTCGAACACGCCGGCGACCAGCTTGATCTGATCGGTGAGCGCCAGCCGCAGCCCGGCGTCGATCTGACGGGTGCGGATGGCGGGCAGCGCCTCATTGCGGTTGATCGCATTGCCGGGCGCGACTCCGCTTTCTTCCAGGCCATTCACCGTCCCAGCATAGACGACCAGCGCCGGGGTGATGTTGGCGGCCACGGTGATGTTGTAGAGCAGCAGCCTGTCATCGGTGGCCTGCACGCCCCCTTTCAATCCATTGGCACCCGGCAGATCGATGCGCTTTTTATAGTCGGTCCATTGCAGGCCGGCGGCGATCTCGCCCACGCCCAGCCAGCGGCCTTCATAACCGATTCCGCCGGTCACCTGCTTCACATCATCGAACTGCTGCGCCGTGAAACGGAAATCCGGCTCCGGCACACGGCTGGGCGTGTCGATCTGCACTGGCCCCAGTTCCAGCGTGTCCGATCCGCCGAAACGGCGATCACCGCTGCGACCGCGCACAGCAAGGTGGATCTGGTGCCGGCGCGGGCCTTCGTCGATCTGGCGGGTCAGCCGCACTTCGCCGCTGACAGCGGCAAAGTTCAGGCGGGGATCGACGATGACGCGCTGGCTGCCGGTGCGATCGGGCTGCAGATTGCGCACCAGGTTGGTCATCTGCCGATCCCGCACCCGCGAGGAACGGAACAAGCCGGCGCGCAGTTGCCATTGTGGTGCGATTTGCCAATCGGTGAGCACGCCGGTGTTGATGTCGAGCCCTTGGCCGTTCACCCAGTCCGGCCCGAAACGTTGCCGGCGCGGCAGCAGCGGTGGCAGAAATTCCGTGGCGGTCTGGAAAGTGAGTCGGTGATCATCCAGCGTCTGGCGCAGCACGTTGACAAAGGGGATCAGGGTCAGGCCGGGCGCCGGGGTCCAGCGTGCGATCAGCGTGCCGCCGAAACTGTCTTCCCGCGTCTGATCAAGGCCGTTTTCCAGCCGCAGTGATGCGCCCAGCCCAAAGCTGAGTGTGTCGCTGGCCGGCAGTGCCGCATCCACTTCGGCATTCAGCGTGCCCCAGGCATCGGCAGCAAGCAGCAGGCTGGCTGCGGCTTCGTCACCCGGCCGGCGGAAACCGAAATCGACAAGGCCGGTGGGGGCAGGGAAGGGGCTGCCCAGCGCCGACAGGCCAACGCGGATGGTGGTGGTGCGGCTGATGCGGGTGCTGGGCGGCACCACCGGATCGAAATACAGGCCATCGATGCGCACATTGCCGGCCGCGATCGGCGAGAAGCCGCGCACGTTCATCTGGTTGTAGATACCGATCACTTCGCGGCCAACCGTGCTGCCAAAGGCGTCGCCAGACTGGCGCACGGCGTTTTCGTCTGCCCGGCTGCCGGTGGCGGCAACGGGCGCTGCCGGCGGCGACAGATCGGGCTCGTCGGCCGGCGGCGTGTTGGGCGGGGGCGGCACGCTGTCGTTGGGCTGCGGCTGGGCGGCGGCCGGGGATGCCAGCAGCAACGCGGCGGCAGCAAGAAGCGCCAGAACAGGCAAGCGGGCGGACATCACCCCTGCCGATTGCCGCTTTGCCCGCCAATCGCAAGGGCTGGCGGCCAGAAAAGCGCACTTCCCTCTAGAAATCGACGGTGAGATAGGCCTGGGTCACCCGGCCGGGCAGCACCGTGTAGGCATTGGCGCCGCGCAGTTCAAAGCCCTGCTGGCTGAACAGGTTGGTGGCTTGCACGCGCAGCACCGCATCGTTGCCGGCCAGCTTGAAGCGGTAGCGCCCACCCAGATCAACGAGGGTGCGGGTGGGCACAAAGACCAGATTGTTGACCGTGGCGACTTCCGGCGAGCGGTAGGACAATCGCATATCGAGCGACAGGCCGGGCGCGAAACCCGGTCGCCAATCGGCGGAGAATTCGACACGTTCCGAAATCGCGCCCACTGGCAGCCGGCCCACCAGCCCGCGCGTGACGGCATCGCCCGTCACTTCCGGCCGCAGCAGCACCGCGCCCATCACCACCGACAGTTCCGGCGTGATCGGCCCGGCGATGCTGGCTTCCACCCCGCGGTTGATCACGTCGCCCAGCACATCGAAGCGGCTATTGGCATCAAGATTGAAATAGGGCTTTGATACTTCGAACAGGCCGGCGACCAGCCGCATGCCGCCACCCAGATTGACGCGCACGCCGGCATCGATCTGGCTGGTCTGGATCGCCGGCAGCGCTTCGTTGCGGTTCGCAGCGAAATTGGGCGCGACGCCGGATTCTTCCAGCCCGGTAACGGCGCCGCCATACAGGCTGATGCTGTCGCTGATCTGCACAGCAGCGGTAACGTTATACAGCCAGGGGCTGGCATCGATGCCATTGATGGTGCCCGGGAAGCCGATGCGCTTGCTGTAATCGCTCTTCTGCACTCCTACGGACAATTCGCCGACGCCGGCCCAGCGGCCTTCATAGGCAATGCCGCCGGTCCATTGCCGCACATTGTCTTCCTGCTGCGGGCCGAAATTGAGCACGGGCGGCGGGATATCGGGCGCCCGCGTCAGGATGTTGACCACGCCGAGATCGACCACGCTAGATCCATCGAAGCGTCGATAGGTCTGGCGGCCGCGCAGCGTGACATGCACTTGGTGAAGGCGTGGGCCGTCCGCGATACGGCGGGTCAGCCGCACTTCACCGCTGGTGGCGCCATTGTAGAGCGGGGGATCGCCGGTAATGCGCTGATTACCGGTGCCATCGGGCGAGGAGAGGCGCACCAGATTGGCAAACTGGCCCGTCACCACCCGCTGCGAGCGGAACAGGCCGGCGCGCAGCAGCCAGCCGTCGCTGATCGTCCAGTCGGTGATCAGGCCGGCATTCAATTCGACATCGCCACCGCGCGACCACCACGGCCCGAAGAACTGGCGGCGCGGCAGGCGCGGCGGCAGGAAATTGCCCTGCGGCACCGAAATCGGTCCGTGATCATCGATCGTCGTGTTGCGCACGTTGATGAAGGGCAGCAGGCTGAAACTTGCCGAGGGCTTCCATTCGGCGATGAAGGCGCCTTCATAGCTGTGATCGCGGGTCTCGTTGAAGCCATTCTCCAGCTGCAGCCCTGCGCCGAAGCCGACACTGAGCGTGGAACTGACCGGCAGCGTGGCATCGAACTCCGCTGTGGGCGTATGCCACGTGTTGTAGCCGATCAGAACGCTGGCGGCCGCCTCCTGGCCCGGCCGGCGCAGGCCCAGATCGACAACCCCGGTGGGGGCGGGAAACGGGCTGCCCAGCGCCGACGGGCCGACCTTGATGGTGGTGGCGCGCACCAGCCGGCTGGACGGGGTGACGATGGGATCGAAATAGAGGCCATCGATGCGGACATTGCCGGCCACCACCGGCGAGAAACCGCGCACGCGTTCGCGGCTGTAGAGGCCGGAGACCTCGCGGCCGATCGAAGTGCCGAAGGCATCGCCGGCCTGACGCACGGCGTTTTCGGCCGAGCGGCTGCCAGTGGCGGCGACAGATGCTGCGACGGCATCAGGCTCGTCGGTCACCGGCAATTCGGCGGGCGGCGGCGTGCTGTCGTTTGGTTGTGGCTGGGCAGGCTGCCCGGCCAATGCCGGTGCGGCGAGCAGCCACAAGCCGGCCATGGCCAGCGCGCGGCCCGCTGAGTTTGCCCCTGTCATGCCCCGCTCTTGGCCAGCGCCGTGCGCCAAGTCCAGCGCCAAAATGCGTAGGGGAAGATCAGAGATCGACAGTGAGATAGGCGATCGCCGCGCGGCCCCAGACCGGGCGATAGGCGCCGGCGCCGAACAGTTCATAGCCCTGTTGGTCGAGCAGATTTTCCACCTGCACGCGCAGCGTGGCCGATGCACCGGCCAGCTTGAAGCGATAGCGCCCGCCCAGATCCACGAAGGTGAGCGCCGGGATGGCGACGCGGTTCGACACGGTCGCGGTCTGGCTGCTGACATGATAGGCGCTGACATCGAACGACACGCCGGGCAGCCACGGCGGCCGCCAATCGCCGCTGATCGTGTAGGTTTCACTGATTGCGCCTACCGGCCGGCGGCCAACGCCCGGCACATCGGCGGTGACGCGCGGCGACAGCAGCACGGCACCGGCCACCACGCTCAATCGCGGTGTCACTGCACCGCTGAAAGAGGCTTCGAGGCCGCGGTTGCGCACCTCGCCCAATTGCCGGAAGATGTTGCGGCCATCTAGGTTGAAATAGGGCTTGGCCACTTCAAACAGGCCCACCACCAGCCGCAGATCGCCGGCCATGGTCCAGCGCAGGCCGGCATCCCACTGCCGGGTGCGGATGGCGGGCAGGGCTTCGTTGCGGTTGGCGGCGTTTTCGGGCGCGACGCCCGATTCCTCCAGCCCGGTGACATGGCCGCCATAAGCCGCCAGCCGCGGCGTGAGGGTGACGGCCAGATTGGCGTTGAACAGCAGCGGCCGGGTGGTGGTGGCGACCGGGGCCACACCGGGCAGGCCGATGCGCTTGCGGTAATCGCTGTGCTGCACCCCCAAGGAAATTTCGCCCACCCCCTCCCAGCGGCCTTCGTAGCCGGCAGCAAGCGTCCATTGCCGGAAGCGGTCGCGCTCCTGCTCGGTGAAGGCAGCGATGGGTTGCGGCGCGGTGATGGGGGTGGTGAGCGTGGTGGGGCCGAGATCGACCAGCTGCGCGCCGCCAAAGCGTCGGCGGGCATCGCGGCCGCGCACGGCCAGGTGCAGCTGGTGGGCGCGGCGGCCCTCGGACCAGCTGCGGGTGAGCCGCACTTCGCCGCTGGTGGAGGCGAACAGCAACGGCGGATCGATGATCACCTGGGATCGGGCCGTGCCATCGGGCTGCACACGGTCAAGCAGATTGGTGAAATCCTCGAAATAGGCCACCGACGATCGGAACAGCCCGGCCTTCAGCGCCCAGCCCGGCGCCAGTTCTGCACTGAGCACGCCGCCAGCGTTGAGCTCGGTCTCCCGCGTGCGCTGCCAGGCGGGTCCATTCCAGAAATTGCGCGGCAGTCGTGGCGGCAGCGCCTCGCCGGCGGGGACATAGATGGTCGCGGCTTCGTGGAACGGGGTGTAGGCGAGGCTGACGAAGGGCACGAATTCGATGCCCGGCGCCGGGCGCAGCCGCGCGATCAGGGCGGCTTCGTAATAATAATCGCGGGTGCCATCGCCCATGTGCTCGTGATTGATCTGGCCGCCCAGCCCCAGGCTGAAGCCGTCGCTGATCGGAAGCGCGATATCGGCTTCGATCATGCGGCTGCCCCAACTGTCAGCATTGACCAGCACGCTGGCGCCGGCCTTGTCGCCGGGCACGCGCAGGCCAAGATCAACAACGCCGGTGGGGCTGGGGAAGGGCGAACCGAAAACGGTGGGGCCAACGCGGATCACGGTCGAGCCGCTGATCCGATCGGACGGGAAGAACACTGGATCGAAATACAACCCGGCGATGCGGACATTGCCGGCGACGCGGGGCGAGAAGCCGCGCACGTCGCTCTCATCGTAGATGCCGATTTCCTCGCGGCCGATGACGGTGCCGAACGCGTCGCCGGCCTGGCGCACGGCATTCTCGCCGGCGCGGTTGCCGGCGGCGGTGAGCGGCGGCGGCTGCACTTCCTGCGCGTGACCAGCGGTAGCGATCAGACAGGCCGCGGCGACCAGGTGTCGAACCATGGATACCCCCAAAAAAACACCGGCGCCGCGACCACTGCCAAGGGCAATGGCGGCAGCGCCGATATGGGTCAATCTGGCTGCGGCCAGAAGCCGCCGCCTGCGCTCAATAACGATAATGATCCGGCTTGAACGGGCCGGTTTCGCCGACGCCGATGTAGCTGGCCTGCTTGTCCGACAGGGTGGTGAGCTTCACCCCCAGCTTTTCGAGGTGCAGGCGGGCGACCTTTTCATCCAGGTGCTTGGGCAGCACATAGACGCGGTTTTCATAGGCGTTGGCTTTGGTCCACAATTCGATCTGGGCCAGCACCTGGTTGGTGAAGCTGGCCGACATCACGAAGCTGGGGTGCCCGGTGGCGCAGCCCAGGTTCACCAGGCGGCCCTTGGCCAGCACAATGATCTGGCTGCCATCCGGGAACTCGACGATGTCGGTGCCCGGCTTCACTTCGGTCCACTTGTAGTTGGACAGGGCCGAGATCTGGATCTCGCTGTCGAAGTGACCGATGTTGCAGACGATGCTGTTGGGGCGCATCGCCTTCATGTGTTCAGCGGTGATCACGTCCATGTTGCCGGTGGCGGTCACGAAGATATCGGCCCGCTTGACGGCGTCTTCCATGGTGACGACTTCAAAGCCTTCCATGGCGGCCTGCAGCGCGCAGATCGGATCGATTTCCGTCACCATCACGCGGGCGCCCCCATTGCGCAGGCTCTGCGCCGAGCCCTTGCCCACGTCGCCAAAGCCGGCAACCACGGCAACCTTGCCGGCCAACATCACATCGGTGGCGCGGCGGATGGCATCGACCAGCGATTCCTTGCAGCCATAAAGATTGTCGAACTTCGACTTGGTCACGCTGTCGTTGACGTTGATCGCCGGGAACGGCAGCCGGCCCTGCTTGGCCAGTTCGTACAGGCGGTGCACGCCCGTAGTGGTTTCTTCCGAAACGCCCTTCAGGTTCTTCACCGTTTCGGTCAGATAGCCGGGGCGAGCCTTGATATAGGCTTTGAGCGCGCGCTGGAATTCGACTTCTTCCTCGTTTTCCGGCTCGCCCATGGTTTCGCCGGCTTCGAGGCGGGCGCCCCACAGCGCGAACATGGTGGCATCGCCGCCATCATCGAGGATGATGTTGGAGGTAACATC
>JAIXQM010000199.1 GCA_027485735.1 Sphingomonadales bacterium
GACAGTTTTGCCATGTGGCCGACGGCGGCCGTTTCGGGCTTTTACTTCGCGCACCCGCAAAGCGCCTATTTCGGCGTCGCCCGCATCGGGGAAGACCAGTTGCTGGACTATGCCAGCCGTCTCGGCGTGAGCCGCGAACGCGCCACCCAGTTGCTGCGGCCAAATCTCGACTAGCCGGGCAGGGCCGGGGCGGCCTATGGAAGGCAACCCTGCCCACCGCCCCTATAGTGAACGCCCCCGCCTCCTTCCCGGTTCCGACCGGATTTCTGGCCCGCCCGCGCAGTTGGTGGGCGGATCGGCGGCGTGTGCCGGTGCTGGCCATCGTCATCGCGCTGCATGTTGGGCTGATCCTGCTGCTGTTGCTGCTGGCGCCGCCGCTGCCCAAGGGCAAGCCGGGCATCACCAGCTTGGTGGCGGTCAATGTCGCTGCGCCCACACCGCAACGCGCCCAGCCCAAGCCGCAGCAACAGCAACAGGCGCAGAAGGCCCCCAGCAATCCGCAGCCCAAGCCGATGGTGACCGTTGATGATGCGCCGCCGGCCAAATGGAGCTTTGGCGATCCGGCGCTGAAAGACTTTGATCTAAGCAAGGTGCCGTCTGCCGACAGCGCGCCGGCGCAGATGGCCGAAGCCGGCCCGCCCGACAGCGCGGTGGTGGGCGTCGCGCCGGATGGTTCCAAGCTGTACGCCGCCGAATGGCAGCGTGAGCCAACCGATGCGGAACTCGCCTTCTATATCAGGAAGGCGCGCTATTCTGGCCCGGGGGCCTTTGGCCTGATCGCCTGCCGCACCGCGCCGCGCTTCAAGGTGGAAGATTGCCGCCCGATAGGTGAATCACCCGGTTCCGGCATGGGCTATGCGGTGAACGAGGCCGCCTGGCAGTTCCGCGTGAAGCCGCCGCGGGTGAACGGCGATTATCAGGTGGGGACGTGGGTGAGCATCCGGATCATGATCACCCCGCCGGGCGAATGAGGGGCCGACACCGCAGCGCCGGCCCCGGAAATTCAACGCCAAACCATCACGGATTCCAATGGCCGGAACCGGTTTGCATCGGGCCCTTGCCCGAACCGGAGATGACGCCGATGCGTTTGGCATAGCCGCCGGTCAGGCCCTGCAACTGGCCCCAGCACGCCATGCCGGTCGCCTGCACGCCGGAGCAACCCCAGGCCGAGGTCCAGGTGCCGCCGGAATCGCTGCCATTGCACATCATGTGCTGATCAAAGACCTTGGCATTGTTCGGCTGGGTCATGGCAACGCAGGTGAAGTTCGACATCACCTTCTTGCCGTCCATCATCAGTTCACTGGTGCCCGACCAGGCCGCAGCCCCGAACGGCCGCCCATCAGGCCCCGCGCCGCCCACAGTTGTGGTGGGCGCATTGGACGTGGAAACATAGGTAAAGCTTTGCGCACTGACGATGCTGGCGCTGGTCAACAAGACAAGCGCCAGCGTCCCGAAAACACGTGCTTTCATGGTGTTCCTCCCCAAAAGACAGTCACTTATGTGCTGTCATTTTCCTGCAGTTCCGCGTTTTGGATACAGGGGCAGGATTGCGCCCAATGCAAAATTTGGGACTCGCAGCAGGGTTATGGTGCGCTCTTCAAGCGGCACTGTCGAACAGATTTATTAATAGAAATTTATCAGCAGCTTGCGTGCCAATAATGGCGTGGGCCAGCTTCAATTGCCGGTCATCGAGCCTTTCACCTTGTTGGCGTCGATCAGTGTTATGGTGCTGCTGGCCTTGGCCAGGATCTTGCCGTCCAGCGTGGTCAACCGACCTTCGGCAAATAATGTCCGCCCACCCGCCCGTTCGATCCAGGCTTCGGCGAGCACGCGTCCGGGATTGGCCGGCGCGAAATAGCTGACCTTGATCTCCAGGCTGATCGGCACGCGTTCGACGCCGAATTTTGCCATCACCGCGTGCGCCATGGCGGCATCGATCCAGCCGGCAACAAAGCCCCCCTGGGCCACGCCGCCACTATGGCAGATGGCGGGCAGCACTTCATATTCGATCACCGCGTGGCCGGGATCGAAACGCACAATGCGGCGTTGGGCCAGGCTGTGCGGCAGGGAACCTTCCGGGCCGGTATCGGGCGGTTGCTTGATGGCGGTATCGCTCACGCGGGTTTACCAATCTTGTCCTGGGTTTTCGTGTCGAAGTCGCTGGCGTCGTGGCGCTCGAGCAGTTGGCTCGACGGTTCGCCATAGGGGCGGTTGACCATGCGGCCGCGCTTCACGGCCGGGCGCGCGCCGATCTGCTTCGTCCAGCGGATGACGTTGGTGTAGCTCGCCACGTCGAGGAATTCGCCGGCTTCATAGAGCAAGCCGAGGCTCATCGCGCCATACCAGGGCCAGATCGCCATATCGGCGATGCTGTAATCGCTGCCGGCCATATACTCGTTTGCCGCCAAGTGACGGTCGAGCACGTCCATCTGCCGTTTCACCTCCATGGCAAAGCGGTTGATCGGATATTCCTGCTTGGTGGGGGCATAGGCATAGAAATGGCCGAAGCCGCCGCCCAGGATCGGGGCAGAGCCCATCTGCCAGAACAGCCAGCACAACGCCTCGGTGCGGGCGTGATGATCGGTGGGCAGGAAGGCGCCGAATTTCTCCGCCAGATACAGCAGCATGGCGCCGCTTTCGAACAGGCGGGTGGGCGGGCTGGTCGAATGATCCACCATCGCCGGGATCTTGCTGTTGGGGTTTACGTCCACAAAGCCGCTGCCGAA
>JAIXQM010000068.1 GCA_027485735.1 Sphingomonadales bacterium
ACCGATTATCGCAACCTGCGCATCACGCAGCTGCGCTTCAAGGAAGTCGCCTCCGATCTGTCGCGCGGCTGGGGCGACGGCGAGAAATTGCTCTATGTGAACTATCCGCACATCGACAATCTGAACGAGGCGCCAGCGCCGCGCCTGGCCTTCATGGACCGCATCCGCGCCACCACCAGCGAAGTGGTGTTCAAGGATGCGGGCGACATCATCGATCCGCTGCGCATGGTGCTCGATCCCTTTGCCCGCGCCAACATGGAGCGCAGCATCGCCATCACCCGGATGGGCTTGATGGAGGGCATGAAGTTCGCCAAGCCCGGCCTGAGCACGCTGCAGGTGATGCAGACCGTGGATTATGTCTATCGCTTCCACGGCGCGACGCTGGGCTTTGCCACCGGCGTGGCGCTGGCCAGCAACATGAATGAGGAACTGAAGTGGGAATCGGCCGCCGCCGAAGAAGCCGCGCGCAAGGGCGATGCGATGATCAAGCCCGGCATGCTGGTGCATTTCGATACCGGTGCTGCCATGAACCATTATTCGTCTGACGTGCAGCGCACGGTGCCAGTGGATGGCAAGTTTACCCCGGAACAGCGCCGCATCTATCAGGGCGTGCTGGATGTGCAGAAGGCGGTGATCGCCGCCGTGAAACCCGGCGTGACCTGGGCCCAGCTGCAGAAACTGGCCGAGGACGAGCTGCGCAAGAAGGGTGGCTGGGACAAGAGCTACACCTATGGCATCGGCCATTTCATCGGCATGGAAACGCATGAACATGGCGATTATGTCGGCCCGCTGAAGCCTGGCATGATCATCGCCATCGAACAGGGCGCCGTGGTGAACGGCACCCGCGTTGCCTTTGAAGACGACGTGCTGGTGACGGCGACCGGGCATGAGTGGCTGACCCGTTCCATCCCGATCGAGATCGACGAGGTGGAGGCGCTGCTGCGTCAGCCTTCCATGGCGGTGCCCAAGGCGGTAGGCTCGCCGTAATTGCTTCTGCGGGCCACACGGCCCAGGACGAGTGTTCATGCTGCCCGATCAGTTTACCCCCATCACCGATCTGCTGCGGCTGCACGCGCGTGCCGGCGACAAGCCGGCGATCATCGATGGTGACACCAGCATCAGCTGGGGGGCGCTGGACGCACTGGTGGACCGTGCTGCGGCTGCGCTGCTGAACCGGGGGCACGGGAAGGGCCAGTGCATCGCCATCGCCGCCGGCATGTCGTGGGCCTATCTGGTGCTGTGGCTGGGGGCCTTGCGGGCCGGCCTTTCCGTGGCGCCGCTGCCGCAATCGGCGACGGAAGACACCATCGCGATGATGGCCGACGATGCCGATGCGGTGCAGCTGTTCCGCGACGCCGATCTGGCCGCCATCGACACCTGGCTGGCACCGCCCGGCACGCGCGCGCCTGACGTGGCGATCGGGCCCGATGATCCGTTCAACCTCATCTATTCCAGCGGCACCACCGGCCGGCCCAAGGGCATCGTGCAGCCGCACCGCCAGCGCTGGGCGCATGTGCAGCGCGGCGTGACCCAGGGCTATGGCCCGGAGGCCGTCACGCTGGTGGCCACCCCGCTGTACAGTAACACCACGCTGGTCAGCCTGTTTCCCACCATCGGGCTGGGCGGCACGCTGGTGCTGCTGCCGAAATTCTCGGCGCAGGCCTTTCTGGAACTGAGCGAGCGCCACCGCGCAACGCACGTGATGCTGGTGCCGGTGCAGTATCGCCGCCTGATGGAGTTCCCCGATTTCGATCGGTTCGACCTTTCATCGTACCGGCGCAAATTCTGCACCTCCGCCCCGTTCCCCGCTGCGTTGAAGGCGCAGATCCTGGCGCGCTGGCCGGGCGGGCTGACCGAATATTATGGCATGACCGAAGGCGGCGGCACCTGCATCCTGCAGTGCCATGAGCATCCCGACAAGCTGGCCACCGTTGGTCAGCCGGCGGCCGGCAGCGACATCAGGATCATCAACGAGGCCGGCGAACAACTGCCGGCTGGTGCAACTGGCGAGGTGGTCGGGCGTTCACCCGCCATGATGACCGGCTATCACAAGCTGCCGGACGCCACGCGCGGCGTTGAATGGTTCAGCCCGCAAGGCGAGCGTTTCATCCGCACCGGCGATATCGGCCGCTTTGACGAGGACGGCTTCCTGACCCTGCTCGACAGAGCCAAGGACGTGGTCATTTCGGGCGGCTTCAACATCTATCCCATCGATATCGAACAGGTGCTGCAAACCCATCCCGCCATCGAAGATTGTGCCGTGGTGGGTGTGCCGTCGGAGCAATGGGGGGAAACGCCCGTCGCCTTCGTGGTCGCCGCCACGCCGCTGGATGGTGCCGCCGTGAAGCAATGGCTGAACGACCGGCTGGGCAAGAACCAGCGCGTGCTGGACGTGATCCAGATCGACCAATTGCCCCGCAGCGAAATCGGCAAGGTGCTCAAGCGTGCCTTGCGTGATCGCTATCTTGCCGATTTGACGTAACAGGAGAAGACCATGCGTATCGGCGTACCCAGGGAGATCAAACGGCAGGAAGGCCGCGTCGGGCTGACCCCGGAAGCCGTCCGCGAATATGTTGGCCACGGCCACGCGGTGCTGGTCGAAACCGGTGCGGGCGCTGGCATTGGCGCCAGTGATGCCGCCTATGTGGCGGCCGGCGCGCAGATCGCGACCACAGCGGCGGAGGTGTTTGCCGCTGCCGAGATGATCGTGAAGGTGAAGGAACCGCAGCCATCCGAATGGGTGCAGCTGCGTGAAGGCCAGATATTGTTCACCTATCTGCATCTCGCTCCCGATCCGGAACAGACGAAGGGCCTGCTGGCCAGCGGCGTGACTTCGGTGGCCTATGAAACGGTGACGGATGGCCACGGCCTGCCGCTGCTGGTCCCGATGAGCGAGGTGGCTGGCCGGCTTTCGATCGAGGCCGCCGCACTGGCCTCGCGCCATTACAACGGCGGCAATGGCCTGCTGATGGGCGGCGTGCCGGGCGTGGCGCCGGCGCGCATCGTCGTGCTGGGCGGCGGCGTGGTCGGCACCCAGGCGGCGCGCATGGCCGTTGGGCTTGGCGCCGATGTGTGCATCTTCGATCGCTCGCTGCCGCGGCTGCGGCAACTGGATGATCTGTTCCAGGGCCGGGTGCGGACGCTTTATTCCAACCGCGCCGCCATCGAAGCCGAAATTGCCCAGGCCGATGTGGTGATCGGCGCCGTGCTGGTGCCGGGCGCCAGTGCGCCGCGCCTGATCACCCGCGCCATGCTGGGGTTGATGAAGCCCAAGGCGGTGCTGGTGGATGTCGCCATTGATCAGGGCGGCTGTTTTGAAACCAGCCACGCGACAACGCACGAAGCGCCGACCTATGTGGTGGACGGCATCATCCATTATTGCGTCGCCAACATGCCCGGCAGCGTGCCGCGCACCTCCAGCTATGCGCTGAACAATGCCACCTTGCCTTATGGGCTGGCGCTGGCCGGCGGCGGCATTGAGGCCATTCGCAACAGCCCGGCGCTGCTGGCCGGCCTGTCAACGCATCAGGGCAAGCTGACCAGCCAGCCGGTGGCCGAGGCGCTGGGTTTGGCGTTCACCGCGCCGGAGGCGGCGCTGGCGGGCTGATCACTCCGGGATCGGGGGGCGGGCGAACAGGGCGGGTTCCATCGCGTCGTCCCCCAGCATTTCATAGCGGATCAACGCCATCGGGATGCGGCCGCGCCGGATGAAATCATCATGGAAGGCGCGCAGGTTGAAGCGGTCGCCCTGCTTGTGCCGGGCCGCGGCCAGCAGTTCCCACATCTGCACATTGCCGATCGTGTATTCCAGCCCATGCCCCGGCAGTGTGCGGATATGGGCATATTTGCGGGCAACATCCGCATCCAGGAAAGGTGTCACCTTGCGCCACCACTGCGCCACTTCGGCAGCTGTCTTCTCGTTGCGCTGGTTCTCGATGTCCCCCACCGTGCGCGCCGCGCGCCACAGGCCGAAATGGTAGATCAGCTCCTTCACGCGGGGGCGATCATCAAAGAAACCGGCCTGCAGCGCGGCCTCTTCCAGATACACCGCCCAGCCCTGCCAGCGCGCGCCATCATTGACGGCGCGTCGGATGGGATCGGGGTGGGCGTTGGCCAGCATCAGATCCATGCGGTGGCCGGGGATGACGGCGTGGAGATGATCGGGGGAGGGGTCGCGATACTGGATCTGTTCCCAGTAATTGGGCGGCGTCGTGCGGCGGATGAAGGGCACGTTATAGGGTTCAAGATAGGTCGGCGGCACCGCCATCCCGCTCAGCGTCGGCGGGATGCCGGCCGGGATGGTCATGAACTCGCTGCTCACCAGGAACTTACGGATACGGGCATCGGTATCGGCCACGCGCTGGCGATAATCGGCGTCGTTGCCCGCCATGGTGATCGCCGGCACGGCCCGGTTCCTGTGCTCGGCAATGGCCAGGAACGACCACATGCGCTCCAGCTCGCGCTGGCCCAAAGTGCGCGCGGCCTCGCTGTCATAGGGCATCTGCAGCGCATGGCGCAGATACCAATCAAGCCGCGCCTTGCCCACACCGGCCCGCGCGGTGACGCCGGGCCGAGCCGATTTCAGCCAGTCGCGATATTGGGTTAGCGCCGCGATGGCCCGATCGATATCGGGCACCAGTTCCGGCTGCTCGCGCACCGCCCGGCCGCGCAGATCGCGATACCAGCCGATCACGCCGGCCGGCGGAACGGCACGCTGCGGAAAGCCATCTTCCACGCCGTCTGACTGGTCCAGCGAGCGGATCGCCAGATCGACATGATCGGCCGCCATCGCGTCCAGCGTGAAGCGCGCGGCTTGCAGTTGCGCCGGGATCGCCCGCACGCGGCCGGCGAGGCTGGCATTGGGCAGCGGCGTGAAGGCCAGGCGCTGCAAGGGTTCCAGATAGAAGCCCGGATCGCGCGCCCATGGCCGCGTCACCTTCAGCGTGAATTCGGCGCGATCCATCTCCGATCGAACCACCAGCCAATCCACCTTGGCCTCGCGTGACCAGCCGGTGACCTTTATGCCCGCCAGCCGCTGTTGCAGGGCGGTCAGCGCTGTGGTCTGCCGGGCCATGGCGGCCTGGCCATAATCGCCGGCCATGCCGCGCTGCCAGGCCTGATAATCACTGAAAACCTGGGTCAGGGCCGGGTCTGGTGGCGATTGGGCCATGCTCATGCTGGCGGCCATCAGGCCCACCGTTGCTGCCGCGAATGCACGCAATAGACCACGCATGATCGATCCTCCCCAGCCAGGCGCGGCACAGCATATCTGGTTCTAACCACAAAGCGAACGCTTGTTCGCTAGGCGGCGTTTTTCGACTTTGCGAGACCCAAGCAATATGCCAGACCAAGGCCATGGCGATTGCGATTGATCTTTCCGGCAAGACCATTCTGCTCACCGGCGCGTCCAAGGGCATTGGCGCGGCCACGGCGGCCATATTGGGGGAGGCCGGCGCCCATGTGGTGGCGCATTATGGCAGCGATCGCGAAGGCGCCGAAGTCGCCACCGCCGCCATCCCGCCGGAGCGCCTGCTGCTGGTACAGGCCGATCTGGCCGATCTGAATGCAGTGGAGCGTTTGTGGACTGAGGCGCTGGCCTGGCGTGGCCGCATCGATGTGCTGGTCAACAATGCCGCCGTGATGGATTTTTCCGGCAGTTTTTCCGCCCCGCTGGAAACCTGGGACAGGGTGTGGGACCAGGCGCTGGACGTGAACGTGAAGGCGCCGGCGCGGCTGATGCGCAATGCGGTCAATCATTATCTCGAGGTGGGCGGCGGCGCGATCATCACCATCAGCAGCTGGGCCGCCCAGCGCGGCGTGACCAACCCGGCGACCATTGCCTATGGGGCGTCCAAGGCCGCCGTGCGCTCCGCCACCCAGTCCATCGCGCGGGCTTATGCCCGCGACAACATATTGGCCTATGTCGTCACCCCCGGTGTGGTCCGCACCCGGCTGTCGGAGCAGTTTGCTGCCACCCAGGGCGGTGAGGAGCTGATTTCGGCGACGCTGGCCAACGGCAAATGGGTCACACCGGCGGAGCTGGGCAATCTGGTGGCGTTTCTGGCGTCGGGCGCTGTGCCGCAGATGTCGGGCGCCACGATCGACGTGAATGGCGCAAGCTACGTCCGCTGATGCGCGTTTCCTTGCCCGGCATCGCGCGGAGCGGCCCCGGCTTCCGCTTCCGCTTTGCCGGCCACGACATCGCAGCCTGGCCCGGTGAGACGCTCGCCGCTGCATTGACGAGCGCCGGCCAGCTGGCGCTTTCCACCAATGGCCCCAACGAGCGCCGCGGCGTGTATTGCGGCATGGGCGCCTGCGGGGAATGCACGGTGCTGGTTGATGGCCGCAGCCAACGCGCCTGCATGGTGGCCGCCGCGCCCGGCATGGTGGTGGAACCGATGCCGCGCCGGGTGGTGGCGACGCCGGATGCGCCTGCCTCCGCGCCGGCACAGTCGTTGGCCTGCGATCTGCTGATCATTGGGGCCGGGCCGGCCGGGCTTGCCGCCGCCGTGGCTGCCGCTGGCCTGAACATCATCATCATCGATGAACGAGCCAAGCCCGGTGGCCAATATTTCAAGCAGCCGGGCAAGGGTTTCACGATCACGCCGGCCGCGCTGGATGCCCAGTTCAGCGAGGGCGCGGCGCTGATTGCCGATGTGGCGGCATCGCCGGCAAAGGTGATGGCGGGCCGCATTGCCTGGTCTGCCCGGCACGATGGCCAGCACATCGTGGTGGAGACGTCTGGCCCGGAAGGGCCGGCACGGATCATCGCGGCCCATCTGATCATCGCCACCGGCGCCACCGAAAAGCCGTGGCCGATGCCGGGCTGGACCCTGCCGGGCGTGATGACCACGGGTGCGGCGCAAACCCTGCTGCGGTCGGGCGCGGTGTCGCCGGGCGGCCGCGTGCTGGTGGCGGGCAATGGCCCGCTCAACATCCAGCTTGCGAACGAACTGTTGAACGCGGGCGTGACGGTGGCTGCCGTTGTCGAACAGGCGCCGCGACCCGGCCTGGCTCGGGCGGCCAGTGCGCTGGCGATGGCGCGGCATGATGCCGGGCTGGCCGTGCAGGGTGTGCGCCAACTGGCGCGCCTGGCACGCGCCGGGGTGCCGTTGCTGTTCGGCCATGTCGTCTGCCGTGCAGAAGGTGCGGAACGGGTGGAGCGTGCCTTCGTTGCCGCCACGCGCCCTGATGGTACGCTGGGGCCAGAGCGCGGCTTTGATATTGATGCCCTGTGCATCGGTGCCGGCTTTCAGCCGCAGGCCGAACTGGCACGCGCGGTGGGCTGCCGGCTGGAATGGCAGGGCGGCGCGCTGGTGGTTGTGCGCGAAGATGATGGCCGCACGTCGCTGGGCAACGTGTTTGTCGCCGGCGATGGCGGCGGCCTGGCTGGAGCAAGGGCGGCGCTGGCGCAGGGCATGTTGGCCGGTCTGGCGGTGGTTGCCGATGTGAAAGGCGGGCTCAGCGCTGCGCAATTGGCCCAGCGCCAAGCGCAGCGCCGGGCGTTGGCCACTGCGCGGGGCTTTCAGGCCGGCCTGTGGCAGTTGTTTGCCCCGGCGCACCCAGCGCCCACTGTCCACACGCCGGAAACCCTGCTGTGCCGCTGCGAAGGGGTGCGTTTTGGCGATGTGGATGCGCTGCTGGCGGCGGGCACGCACGATCCCGGCAGCATCAAGCGCGCCACGCGGTTGGGCATGGGCCGCTGCCAGGGGCGTTATTGTGGGCCCCAATTGACTGCAATTCTGGCGGCGCGGCTGGCGGGCGACGGGCCAGTGGGGGAGGGCGATCTGTTCGCGCCGCGGCCGCCGTTCAAGCCGCTCAGCATCGCCGAACTTGCAGCAGGCGCGGAGCCATGATGCTGCTGCGCCTTCTCCTTGCCGTGCTGTTGCTGTGCGCTGGCCCTGTGGTGGCACGCGATCTTGATGCCATCCGCCAATCCGGTGTGCTGCGTGTCGGCGTGAACCCCAATTTTCCGCCGATGAGCAGCTATGGCGATGGCGGCACGCTGCAGGGTTTTGATGTCAACATCGCCCGCGAACTTGGCCGGCGGCTGGGCGTGCGGGTTGAACTCGTGCCCACCGAAGCCGCCAGCCGCGTGCCGTTCCTGGTCTCGGGCCGGATCGATCTGTCGCTGGGCGCGCTCACCATCACGCCGGAACGCCGCGCGCTGATCGATTTTTCGGTGCCGCTGCATTCGGAAGCCATGGGCGTCATCACCACCAGCCGGCTGCCGGTGCGCGACTGGCGCGAACTGAACCGGGCGGACATCACGCTGGTCAACATGCGCGGCAACCAATCGGTGAGCGTGCTGGCCGAAAAACTGCCCTTGCCGCAGCGCCTGCTGGTGGATGGCAATGCCGATACCATCCGCGCCATCGCGCAAGGGCGCGCCGATGCGCTGGTGGAGAATGTCGATTTCTTCATTGGCTTCACGAAAAACTATCCCGACGTGCGCTGGCGCGTGCTGCCGGAACCGATCTTCACCGCCTGGTGCGGCATTGGCCTGGCCAAGGGCAACGAGCCGCTGCGCGTCGCCGTCGACGCCGCGCTGAGCGCCATGCACCGCGATGGCAGTGTCGATCGGCTGTGGCGCGGTGCTTATGGCGCCGCCATGACGGTGCCGGTGAGCGAGGAGCAGCTCAAGCGCACCGCCGCCAGCACGCAGACCGGCTATCGCTTCGATTGGCAGCCGGTGATCACGGCGCTGCCCTATCTGGCCGGCGGTGCGGTGATCAGCCTGCAGATCGCGCTCATCGCCTTCTGGGCCGGCGCGGTGATCGGCCTCGCTGCAGCGCTGGCGCGCCTGAACGGTTCGCCGATCGCCCGGCGGGTGGCCGGTGCCTATGTCTCCGCCGTCACCAACACGCCCGCGCTGGTGCAGATTTTTCTGCTCTATTACGCGCTGCCCGAAGTGGGCATCATGCTGCCGGCGTTCGTGGCGGTCACGCTGGGCCTCACGCTCAACGCCGGGGCCTATCTGTCGGACATCCTGCGCGGCGGCATCACCTCCGTGCGCCAGGCTGAACTTGATGCCGCCGAAGTGCTGGGGCTCTCAAGGCTGGACAAGTTGCGCCACGTCATGCTCCCCCACATCGTGCGCACCGTCTATCGCCCACTGGCCAATTTCTTCATCGTGCTGGTGCTGGGCAGTTCGATGGCGGCCCTGTTCGGGGTGGAGGAATTGACCGGGCGGGCCATCAACATCTCCACCGCCAATCTGCGCACCATCGAGACATTTGCGGTCACCGGCCTGATCTACATCGGCCTGACTCTCGTGGCGTCCGCCCTGCTGGCGCTGGCAGGGCGCTATCTGTTCGGGGTGCGGCGGGCATGAGCGGCGATCTGTTCAGTCCGGAAACACTGGCCTTCCTGGCCGCTGCGCTGGGCCGCACCTTGTGGATGACAGTCGTGGGCTGCACCATCGGTTTTGCCGTTGGCATGGTGCTGGCCCTCTTGCGCCGCACGCGGGCACCGCTGCTGGCGCCACTGCGTTGGGTGGCGGCGCTTTATGTTGAAACCTTCCGGCGCATCCCCTTCCTCGTCATCCTTATCCTCGTGCTGTTTTCGGTGCAGGCCTTTGCGCCCGATCTGTCGCTGCTGGGCATCGCCACTATCGCTGTGACGCTGGCCGCCACCGCCTATCTCACCGAAATTGTCGGCGCCGGCCTGGATGCGGTGCCGCGCCCGCAGGTTGAAAGCGCCGAAGTGCTGGGCCTTTCGTGGTTCGACACGCTGCGCCATGTCGTGCTGCCGCAAGCCTGGAGCGTGATCCTGCCGCCGGCCGCCGCTTTCATGGTGATGTTCGTGAAGGACACCGCGCTGGCCAGCCATCTTGGCGTTGTCGAACTGGCGTTTGCCGGCAAGATCCTTGTCAACAAGGGCTTCTCGCCGCTGGCGGGTTTTGGCGCCGTGCTTGTGCTCTATGCCCTGATCAGTTGGCCGCTGGGCCGCATCGCCACCCATCTGGAGAGCCGCCTTGCCGCTTCTCGACATCGCTGATCTGTCCGCCGGCTATGGCGGCAAGACCATCCTCGACGGGCTGAGCCTCACCGCCGAGCGCGGCGACGTGGTCAGCCTGATCGGGCCATCGGGGTCCGGCAAATCCACCCTACTGCGCGTGCTGATCGGGCTCACGCCGCCCACCGCCGGCACAGTGCGCATCGGCGGCGAAGCGATCAACTATGCTGACAAGGCCGGTCTGAAGGCGCTGCGCCGGCGCATGAGCATCGTGTTCCAGCAGTTCAACCTGTTCCAGAACATGAGCGTGCTGGACAATCTGACGCTCGCGCCGGTGCGCACGCTGGGTGTCGCCCGGGC
>JAIXQM010000010.1 GCA_027485735.1 Sphingomonadales bacterium
CGCGTGTAAAACCGCCGCCATTCATATTCGCGCTCGCTGGTCCAATCGAAGAAATAGCTGCCGTGGTTGTCGCGGTTCGACTCAAAGAAACCGGTCAGGCTCGGCAGTGTGTAGCGGTCGTGCCATTCGGCCCGCTTGGCGCGCATCAGATCGCGGCTGGCGCTGTAGATGTTGAAGGTGGGATCGAACACCACGCCACTGGCCTTCTGGGCCTTCAGATAGTCCACCCACTCCGGCCCGCCGGGTTCGTGGATCTGGTTCCAGATCTCGGCGATGCCGCCAAAACGCTTCTGCTCGTCGTTGAAGTTGTAATCGGCCGGCGTGTCCTGCACGCGGCGGCCGTCCAGAAGGCTTTCAAAATGGCCGTAAAAATGGGTGATGGTGCCCAGGCCGGCGGCGGCAGCATCGCGGGCGTTGAACTCGGCGATGTTGGGCTGGGACAGGTGTGCAACGGTGCCCAGGCCCAGTTTCTTCGCCTCGGCAATGGCGGCGCGGTCGATCTCCGGCGTCTCGTCACCGCGGTTGAAGAACTTGATGCCATCGATGCCAGCGCTCGCCGCCCAGCGCACCCACTCGCGCGCCTTTTCAGGTGTGAGCACCCGCCCGCCCTTCCAGCCGGCGTTGGCACCACTGCCAAGTGTTTGATAAACATAGAGGCGCGGCGCAATGATCTCGCCTGCCGCCGCCCGCTTGCGTTCGTCAAAGGCGCGCGAAACGTCGCCCCCAAAGAAGGACACGCCGCGCACCGTCGTCACCCCATGCGCCAGCCACAGCCGCCAGGCGTAACTAGGGTCGTCCATCTTGTCGGGGTCGCCGTTGTGGCCGTGCATGTCCACAAAGCCTGGCAGGATGTACATCCCGGCCGCATCGATTTCGCGCGTGGGGTTCTGCGGCGCGCGGCCCGTCTTCATCGGCAGGCCTGGCGTGCCGGAGCTGCGAATATCCGTGATTTTTCCGCCATTTATGATGATATCAGCTGGTCCGTACGGAGGGCCGCCATTGCCGGTGATGATGGTCGCGCCCCGGATCACCAGCGTTTCATACGGCCCGGCTGCCATCGCGGTGTCGCGCGGCGGCGTGGGCTTCATCTGGGCATATGCGGTACTGGCCAGCAGTCCCAGCGCAATGGCGATCAACGTTTTCATGCACTTCCCCCTCTTGGTGTGCAGCATAGACGCAGCCCGGCCCGCCCGCTAGGCTGCTGCTATGGACTGGATTCCTCTCGCTATTGGCTATTTCTTCGGCTCGATCCCGTTCGGGCTGCTGCTCACCCGGATGATCGGCATCGATATCCGGCAAGTGGGCAGCGGCAACATCGGCACCACCAATGTTTTGCGCACCGGAAACAAGGGCTTGGCCGCAGCCACTTTGCTGCTGGACGCTGGCAAAGGGGTGGCGGCGGTGGCCATCGGGCGGTGGCTGGGTGGCGAAATGGGGGGAATCGTGGCCGGCACAGCGGCTTTCGTGGGCCACTGTTTTCCGATCTGGCTGAAGTTCCGCGGCGGCAAGGGTGTCGCCACGATTTTGGGGGTGACTCTCGCCGCCGCCCCCCTCGCCGGCGTGATCGCATTGGCCACCTGGGCCGGCGGCGCCCTGGCCACGCGCTACTCAAGTGTCGGCGGCATGCTGGCCGCCATCGCCTGCCCGATCGCCGTCTGGTTCCTCACCGGCAATCTCGGCTGGGCCACGCACCTGGCCATGCTGGCGGCGCTGCTGATCTTCCAGCACCGGGATAATCTCTCCCGCCTCGCCGCCGGCACCGAATCGAAAATCGGGCAAAAGGCCAAATGAGCCTGCCGGGTGACGCCGTCTCCCGGCTGCGCCTGATTCGCACCGATTCGATTGGCCCGGTCACCTATCGCCAGCTCATCGCCCGCTTTGGCGATGCCGAAACCGCATTGAAGGCGCTGCCCGATCTCGCCCGGCGCGGCAATCGCCAGCTGGCGCTGCATCCCGAATCCGAAGCCCGCGCCGAACTCGAAACCGCCCACAAACTGGGCGCGCATCTGCTGTTCCTCGGCACCCCGGATTATCCCGCGCTGCTCTCCGGCACCGAAACCGCCCCGCCCGTGCTCTATGCGCGGGGAGACCTCGCCCTGCTCGATCGGCCCGCGGTGGCCATCGTCGGCGCCCGCAACGCCAGCGCGGCGGGCACGCGCTTTGCGCGGGCTTTGGCGCTCGATCTGGCAGAGGCGGATTATGTCGTCGTTTCCGGCTTGGCGCGCGGCATCGATGCGGCGGCGCACGCGGCGGCGTTGGAGCGCGGCACCATCGCGGTGGTCGCCGGCGGAGTGGATGTCGCCTATCCGCCCGATCACGCCGATCTGATGGCGCGCATAGCAGAGCAAGGCCTGGTGATCGCCGAACAGCCGCCGGGGATCGAGCCGCAGGCCCGCCATTTCCCGCGCCGCAACCGCATCATCGCGGGGCTTTCGGCCGGCACCATCGTGGTGGAAGGCGCGCCCAAATCCGGCAGCCTGATCACGGCGCGCATCGCGGCCGATCTGGGCCGCGAAGTGATGGCCGTGCCAGGCTCTCCGCTCGATCCGCGCGCACAGGGCTGCAATCTGCTCATCCGCGAAGGCGCCACGCTGATCCAGACGGCGGCGGACGTGCTGGAGGCGCTCTCCACCCTCTCCGGCCAGCCCGTGCTGCGTTTCCACGCGGCCGAGCCGCTGCCGCTGCCAGACTTCGGCCCCGCCCTCACGCCCGATCCGGCTGCACGCACCGCCATCCTCGCCCTGCTCTCGCCGGCGCCCGTCCACGTGGACGAACTCATCCGCCTCTCCAGGCTCCCTGCCGCCCAGGTGGCGAGCGTGCTGCTGGACCTGGAACTGGAAGGCGCGCTGGCCCGGCACGCCGGGGCGCGGGTGGCGTTGGGGTGAGGGGAAATCGGTTGACGGATTTGCACCCTCGTAAGGCCGTTCCAGTGGTCGCAAGACCGTCCAAGAGCCTGCCGCTGTCTGAGTGCCGGCATCTGCCGGCCTGAATGACCGGTCTTGGCTCGGAAAGAGCGAAAGCCGCCCTCCGGCTTTTCGGCAGACCCCGCTCGGCGATGGGTGGACAGCTTAACGTCTGCTTGGGCCTCCGCAGTTTCTTCGCTTAGAACAGGAGCATCGTGTTGATTGAGACGTAGCGCGTCCAGCTGCCCGGTGGGGCATTGGGCGCCTCACGCAGGAACCGCCCCTTGGCAAGCATCACCACGTCTGCCTCGAGCCGAATCGTGGGTGTAAGGCTATAGCGCAGCCGCTTGTCGAGCTGGTGCCCCGCGAAACTCCCCGAACGCCCGCTCGAATCCTGCACTCCTGTCGACGAGAACGCATCCTCCCGCGCCGCCAGCCAGAAGGGTCTGTAGCTGACCATCAGGTCGGTTTTCGCGCTCGGCACCGCTTCGAGCCGCACCCCAGGGCTGATGAAATTAGAGCGCAGGATCGCGTTGTAGAGCGCGCCGGGGGCAAGATCGGCGCGGCGCATCCCCAGCAAAGGATCGAAGCGGCTATAGCGCCCGCCGGGACGGTCGCCGCTCGCATGATCGTATTCGAGCGCGAGGCGTGGCTTCCATGGGCCCGCAAAGCTATATCCAAGGTCGCCGTGGACGAACCACGCGCGCACGTCCTGGGTCGGCGCATTGGTGGCAAGGCTCGCCGAGACTGTGCCGCGCTGCACAATCCCCTCCAGCTCGAAATCCCAGGTTTGCGGCGCAGGATCGCGAATCAGCCGCCCCGAGAACGTGTCGAGCGAGCGGTCGCGGGTCGGGCGGCCGGGCGCATCGCGTTCGCCGAAATGGACGAAGCCGATTTCGGCCATCGCACCCGCAATTGTCTTCGCACGAGTCACAAGCCCGCCCCACAGCACGAGGTCGAAGCGCTCGCGGTCGAGCGCGACATCATTATCGAGCAGGCTGTCGAGGTCGTTCGGCAGGCGTTGCTGGGGAAGGACGTAAACGAGGGTCGCCTTCCATCCGCCCGGCGTGGCGAGGTCTGCGCGCACGCCCGTGGAGCTGTTGGTGGTGTTGCGGTATTCGTCCGCCGCCACCAGCCGCCGCGAGCCGAGGGCCAGCAGGAAGCGCCCCGCCTGCAGGTCGATCTTGCTTCCCTTGCCGAGCGCGCC